>JAOADU010000064.1 GCA_026417155.1 Bacteroidales bacterium
ATTCCATGTACCGTTTTTCCATACTCCGTTATACCATGAACCTTTTTTCCATGTACCATTTTCCCAAATTCCGTCATACCACGAACCATCATCCCATGTACCATCATACCAGATTAATTTGTCAGAATTTTGATCATATCCGATAATGGCATTAGAAATTTTTGCATTTAAAAGCCATGGAAATTTACTTTTAATAAAATTTAAATCAATACCATTGTTAAATTGTACAATACCATTCATAAAATAAAATTTTAGTTTCTGATACAAAATTATAAAAAAGAAAATAAAATATCAAAAAATTTTCTATTTTTTATTGATTTAAGTTTTAGCAAGACTGTAATTATTAAATATTCAGATTGTTAATAAATTATGAGTATGTAATATCTTAAATCATAAACTCTATAAAACGCAAACATTGTTCTTTTTTTTAATATAAAGCGTAAAAGTGATATAATTTTCTGAAATAAAATATTAAAGTATAAAATAATGATATTGTTGATAAATTAGTTATGTGTAATGATAGATTAAAGTGAGAGTTTTTAGTGAATGATAAGCTGAGTACCATGTTTTACTTGGGTTTAATCTATATTATTAAACTATGTGGAAAACAATAAACTATTTCAATGTTTATAGAATTAAAGGCTAGTGAAAAATTTAAATTCAGGTTGTGATATCGTAGGCAGAATTTAACACTGGCATCCTGCCAGTGAATTATCACTACTCCAATAAGGATGTCGGAGATACATTGTATTTTGGTATCTTTCCAGTGAAAAGATTTACAAACTTATCCGTAGGCTATATTGAGAGTATTGGTTTAAACTATTAAAAATAGTATTTGCTATATCTATAGTCAATGTTTTAAACCATGAGGTTGCTTTTCAACATTCTTGAAAGATACCATAAAAAATTAGGGAATGTTTTTGCAAAAAATTAAATTTTTGTTGTAAACATAATAAGAGGCTGGATTGTCCAGCCTCTTCAACTAGCATTGCTTAACTAAAAAAACAAGTCTATGGAAACCTTAGTTGATGCGTTCGGCTTTGGTTGATTTACTTATATCGAAATAAGGAAATATTTTAAGAATAATAGAAGAATCGTCGCTATAAACATTGCTAACTAATACATATAGCACTGTGCGTTTGCTATTTGAATAGCGTTTGACAATTTTAACCTGAGGTTTAGAATTATTCATAGTGATAATTTTGTAACAAAGTTACCACCCTAAAAGCATTTAGTAGAAAAAATTTGACAATTGAAATAAACAAATTGACAAATGAAAGTTGCTTATGATGAAAGATAAAAAAGTATAGACAAATGAACCAAGAAAGGCAATAAAAAGAATATGTTAATTAAAAACTTTGTTTTTCGCTGGGTTTATTAGAAACCAGAATTCCCACACAACCTTTACCTACACATTTATCGGTAGCCGAAACATTTACAATTAGTTCCATAGTAGAAGCTGGTGTAAATTCGAACGATGTATTGGGCTTATAGCGTTTTTGTTCTAATTCGCTTTCGTATTTCGAAATTTCGAGTTTTACGTTATTGATATTGGCTTCGAGTTCTATTTTCTTTTTGCCTGTTTTTATTTTCAGAGCCTGATTTTCGAGCGATAGCAAAAATTCTTTTTTTTGCTTTATAGTTTTTACAAGTTCTTCATCAATTCCTGTACTGAAATAAACCTTCCCTGTAGCATCGGTAACTTTAATGTTGATATGTTCCATAATTTGCGAAGATACAATAAATGAAATGGTATAATCTTTACCTTCGTTGCAAATAATATTTACTCGAGAATTTTTTCCTGCAAAGAAGATGGCACTTTTCGATTGGATGTCGTATTTCCAAGGGTATCGTACGCCATTTTTATGAACCAAAAGAAAATCGTTACAACTCTGCGAAAAAGCATTGTTTAACAATAAAATGAAGAAAAATAATATGGTGTTTTTCATGACATTCATTTTTTATTGTTTTATTATTTCGTTTCGATAATTTTCAATGATGTTTTTAATCTTTTCGTATGTTTCTTTGTTAATCAAATAGGTTGTTTTAGAGCCGATAATTACTTTATTATTGGCAGTGGAGGTGTTTACCTCTTCTGTTTTTGTTTCTATGCTATTGAATATTTCATATAGCGATTGTATGGAATTAAGCCACGAAAGGAGCTCATTGTTTATATTTTTTTGCGATTTAAGCATAAGTATTAAGTTATTGAGTGCAAGTTTTTGTGCAGCAATTCGCTGAATAATGGGATTATTTTGTTCGAATTTATTAACAAGCTGCAGTGCAATATACATGCTTTCTATCCATCCTCCAATGTAAATCGAAGCTACGGTGCTTTCGTCGCTGTTTTGTTTTAGCTGTTCCATAATGTTGTAAAACGAATTATTTGTAATCGTAGTAAGCGAATCTAAGTTTGTAATGTTTTTCTCAATTCTTTCCATTGCCGATTTTTCAATAGCATTGGAGAGTCCTAAATTATCAGCCATGGATTTTATTTTTCCAAAATAGCGTACGGTTTCCTGAAATTTGCCATAAGTTGCTAAATAGGCCATATCGGCAGCATATACACCTAAATTCATTTTTTGTTTTAAGGGTAATACATAATCGGAAATGGGAGAAACTATATTAGCTTTAAATGGAGCTTTCGACTCTTTTAATAGTGAAATAAATTCGTCGGGCGAAGGTACTTGATAAAATACTTCTTCATTGGCTTGAGCAATTGTATCTGCTATAGTATCGTTTTGGTCTATGGTTTGTGTTTGGTTCGAGGAGTTGCACGACCACGTAATGATGATGCTTATACCTATGAATAAATTTACGATTTTTTTCATTTTATTTTCTTTTATTGTGTTTGCAAACTTAAAAAAGATATCGATAAAAACAAAATTTTCTGTAAAATCTATTTCGACTTATCGGGGAATGGTGGAATGGGAGCCTTTTCAACGGGATTTTGTTTGAGCTCGTCGAGAATAATTTCTATGGCTTTTTGTAATTGAGCATCTTCGCCCATAAATTCTTTATATGGATCGTTATCAATTACAATATCGGGATCAACACCATAGCCTTCAATAATCCAGCCTTTCCCTTCGGCATCGTAGTGTGCAAATTCGGGTCTGTTTAGGTAGCCACCATCAATAAATGGCAGTGTTCCGCGAATGCCTACTACACCGCCCCAGGTTCTAACACCAATAACCTTTCCTATTTTGTATTTCTTAAACTGGTATGGAAACAAATCGCCATCGGAAGCAGAATATTGATTGACCAGCATAACTTTGGGCCCTAAGTGCATTTGACGAGGCCGTGTTTCGCCTTCTACCTGATTGCGTGCCATCCCATAAAAAGCAATTTCGCGTTTTAATCGCTCAATGATCATAGGCGAAACATTTCCGCCACCATTGCCTCTATCGTCAATAATTAATCCTTTTTTATTAAGCTGAGGATAAAAATACTTTACAAATTCATTAAGCCCCTCGACACTCATATCGGGAATATGAATATATCCAACTTCGCCATTTGTTGCTTCGTTTACTTTTCGTATGTTGTTTTGTACCCATTCGTAATAATATAAAGATTGTTCGCTTTCTATGGGTGTAACAACTACTTTACGTACTTGGGTTTCGTCGGGTTTAGAAGAAACGGTTAATTCAATAGGCGTATTTGATTTGTTTATGAGCAATTTATAAATATCGTCTAGATTTTTGACCGATTGATTGTTGATGGCAATAATAAAATCGCCTTCGTTAATGTTAATCCCAATTTCAGTTAATGGCGACCGTAAATCATTATTCCAATTTTCGCCTTTGAGTATTTTTGTTATCTGAAAATATCCGCTATAATGCTTAATTATTTCTGCACCGAGCAATCCTACATAAACTTTATCGGGCGAGAGCTGATCGCCGCCACCGACGTAAGCATGTCCTACGTTTAATTCGCCAATTAATTCACCTATTACATAAGTTAGGTCGTTTCTATGCTTACAGGCTTTAGCTAATGGAAGATATTTATTATACATTGCTTTCCAATCAACTCCATGCATGTTGGGGTCATATAAGAAGTCGCGCATTTGACGCCACGATTCATCATAAATTTGTTTCCATTCTTTTACAACATCAACCAATTGCTTCATAGAAGATAATGCCACGGGGTCTTTAAGTTCAATTTTATTTTGGGGTAAATCAATAATATAAAAGTTATTTTCAGAGCGAATACACATATACTTATTGTTGGCAGAAATACAATAATTGGAATATTTTCCTAAACTTTGTTCTTTTTTCTTTTCAAAGTCAAAAACTTTTAATTCAGCATCTTTAGTTTTTGTAGAACGATAAACATAATACAACTTATTTTCAACCGATTGAATGTTCCAGTAAGAACCTGCATCAATTGGTAAATTAACTATGCGTTGTTGTATTTTATCGAAGTCAATGCGAATATTTGTTGCTTTAGTAAATTTTTTTGTTGTATCTGGATTTAAAGTAATAGGATTATTGCTGGGCAAAAACGGATTGGCTATTTCTTTTTGGAGAGTGATAAAATATATTTTTGCCATATCAACGTACGCATGGTTCCATTCGGTTTGACTATAGACGGGATCAAAATCTCTATTGGACACAAAAAACAAATATTTACCATCTTGACTAAATACAGGATTATAGCTCGAATACCATTCGTTTGTTACTGCCGATGTGGTTTTTGATGTTAAATTATAAATAAAAATCTGGCTCATAGTGTTATTTAATGCTCTATCGGTATAAGCAATCCATCGGCTATCGGGCGACCATGTGTAATCGCGTATTTCCCAAGTTTTACTTTGAGTAACGGTTATGGTTTGTTTGGTTTCAATGTCAATGTATTTCAGGAAAAATTTTTTATCTGAAAATAATAACTTTTTACTATCGGGCGACCACTCTATACTAAAAATATATGTATCGTTTCCTTTGGTGAGTTGAATGGGAGGTTTGTTGGTGAATAATTCTTTTATGTACAGCTCGTATTCTCCGCTTTCGTCCGATAAATAAGCAACATATTTACCATTTGGTGAAAAATAGGCTTCACGTTCATGAACATCAGAAGTGTTGGTAATATTGTAAGTTACACCTTTGTCTTTTGGCAAAATCCAAATATCGCCACGGGCATTTACCAACAAACGGCTTCCGTCGGGTGCAATATCGTACGATTGAATGTATTTGGAAGCATCTATCCATCGTTGGCGAGCAAATAAGTTATCGTTAGACAAATAAATAGTAAGTTTTTTTAGTTCTTTGGTTTCAATATTATAAACATATAGAAATCCGCCATTTTCGAATATAATTTTTCCGTCGCCAAGAGAAGGAAATTTTATATCATATTCATTAAAGTTCGTAACTTTTGATGTTTGTTTTGTTTGTATATCGTACACAAATAGATTCATAATACGGTCCCTATTGCTTAAAAAATAAATTTCATTTTTCCACCACATCGGAAAAATGTCTTGAGCGGCATGTTGTGTTATGTTTTCAACTTGCTTGGTTTCGAAATCGAAAATTCTAATGTCGTCGGCCATTCCACCTTGATAATATTTCCATGTGCGAAATTCACGCATCACTCGGTTAAAAGCTAATTTTTTTCCGTCGGGCGAGAAACTGTTAAAACCACCTGTTGATAATGGCAGTGGTTCGCTCATGCCTCCATTAATAGAAACTTTATATAATTGTCCAACAAAGTCATTCCAAGAATTTTTACGAGAACGGTAAATGATGTATTGTCCATCAGGAGTCCATGATGTTACAATATTATTGGGACCCATTCTGTCTGAAACGTCGTCGCGTCGCAAAGTAGCTGTATGGGTTAATCGTTTTGGTTCACCACCCGTACTTGGGATAACATAAACTTCGGTATTGCCATCATACTGAGCACTAAATGCAATATGTTTTCCGTCGGGTGAGAAATGAGCAAACATCTCATAACCCTGATGGTTGGTTAATTTTCGAGCCAACTCGTTTTTACTAATATCTACTGTATACAGATCGCCAGCATATGTAAATACAACCTGATTGCCAAAAATTGCTGGAAAGCGCAATAAGCGAGCTTCTTCTTGTGCAATTATTATCTTTTGTACAAAAAAAGCAATGAACAAAGCAATAAAAATCTTTTTCATACGACTAATAATTTACAACATTTAATAATAATTTTACTATTTCATTATATCGGGCAAGGCTCATATTTTCGAGTTTATCGCTTGGATGGTGATATCCTCCTGCTTTGCCCATGGCATAAATGAATACTGCTTTGATGCCCTTTTCATAAAAAGGTGCATGGTCGCTGTTATTCGAAATACCTCGACTTTTAATTTCTAAATGTAATTTTTCTTCTTCGTTAATTTTGTGTAATAATGAAACAATATCTGGAAATTCTGTCCCATTAACAACGGTAATGCCGTTTTCGCCGCTGCCTATCACGTCTAAGTTGAATAAATATTTAATTTTTTTGAGATCGATAGTAGGATTATCGGCAAAATATGACGATCCTATTAAACCAACTTCTTCACCTGTAAATAACAGAAATACTACGGTATATTTGTTTTTTCTGCTAGCTAATTCGCGTGCAATATCTAAAACCATAGCAACACCACTGGCATTATCATTGGCACCAGGAAAATGTATGTTGTTTAACGTACCCATGTGATCGTAGTGTGCCGTAAATGCTATGATGCTATCGCTAGAGCCAGGTAGTATCCCTATAATATTGGAGCTTTTGTATCGGGGAATATGTTTCGATTTTAAATGAATGCTTATTTGCTTCGAGTGTAAAAATTTTGTGTCAGCTTCCATTATTACCCAAGAAAGGGTTTTATTGCTTTGTACTTGCATCAAATTCTTTGACTTACATAAAATAAACCCTTTGCATTTTATTGAATTCTGGCGTGTAATTGTTCGTATTTCTTTGCTGAATTTTGGATGTTCAGTTAATGACGTGTCAAATAAAACGTATTTACCACTAAAATCTATTAAAGCAATATCGCTAAAGTTGTCTTTTGTAATTTTTTCAATGGCATAATTCCCTTTTTGACTGCAACTTAAAGGATAGATGATAACATCTTTACCAACTTCTGCAATTATTGAGTCAAATTGAATATGTTTAATTTTTTTTATATAAGATACAGGCATGAATAAGTTTTGTTTGAGTACATAAGGAATTTTCGATTGTTTTAGTTGATTTTCAATATAAGTAGCAGCTTTTCGAACACCGTTTTTTTGATAACCTCTACCCGAAAATGCAGGAGAAGTTAAGTCGGAAATAATACTGATGGCATAATCTTTATCTTGTGCAGATATAGAAAATGAAACGCAAAAACACAGCAAACTGATAACTATATGTTTGTATATATATGCTAGCATCAATTAAAACGAAAATTAACCGCTAAAACTACAAAAAAAATACGAACCAATATACAAATGTCGTTACTATTAAAATAATTACATACCTTTGACACATGACAAAACTTATATTTATTTGTTGCTTTTTGTTATTTATTTTTAGGGGATTTGCACAAAAAAATTCTCTCGATAATGCATACGATAGAGCATTGAATTATTTTAAAACAGGAAATTTAGCTGTTGCTAAAGAAATATTAAAACATAACTTAGATGATGATTCTGCTCATTATAAAAGCTATGAATTGTTAGCAGAAATTTTTCTTAGTCTAGAACAATACGATTCATTGTTATATTATTACCGTGCAGGGGTTCGACATTGTTCTAAGAAATATCCTGAGATGTATTTCTATTTAGGGAATTATGAATTTTACTTAGGGAATATAAGCCAAGCATTGGAGGCCTATAACTGTTTTATTAAACAGGTTCCAAAAAGTAATTTAGTTAATAAGGTTAATTATCAGATTCAACGTTGTAAATATGCAATGGAATTAATGAATAATCCAGTAACGTTTAATCCCAAAAATTTAGGTGATGGAATAAATTCAAATTGCGACGAATATTATCCATATATTTCTTCCAATGATAGTGTCATAATTTTTACCCGAAAGGTTCCAATTTTTAAAGGTGGCAATCCTGCATCAGACAACACACAGGAAGATTTTTATATGAGCAAATTAACAGAAGAAGGCTGGACACAGGCAATTCCCCTCAAAGGAAATATAAATACTCCGATGAACGAAGGGGCACAAACTGTTACTGCCGATGGTAAATATATGGTATTTACAGCATGCAATCGTCGCGATGGAAAAGGTTCGTGCGATTTATATTTTTCTGAACTCACTGCCGATGGGTGGACAAAGGCTCGAAATTTGACAGAAATAAATACTATGTTTTGGGAGTCGCAGCCGAGCATATCTGCCGATGGGAGAGTGTTATATTTTGCAAGTGAACGTCAAGGAGGCATAGGAAATGCCGATATTTACGTTTCGTATCGTCAGTCAGATGGTCGATGGTCTAAACCGCAACTTCTTGATACATTGATCAATACACCTTTAGCTGAAACCTCTCCGTTTATTCATCCCGACGGGCGTACATTGTATTTTTGCTCAAATGGACATATGGGTGTTGGGGGCTTTGATATATTTGTTACGCGTTTAGATGAAAATGGTAATTGGACAAAGCCAAAAAACCTTGGTTATCCAATCAATACACCGAAAAATGAAATTGGGTTAGTGGTATCTTCAACAGGAACAAAAGCCTATATTACTTCATCACGGGAGGGAGGATATGGGTTACACGATTTATATGAATTTGATTTGCCTGTTGAAGCTCAAGCAAACACTGTTTCTTATTTTAAAGGCACCATTAAAGATAAAGAAACGGGCAAACCGTTGGCGGTTACTTGCGAAATAATAGATCTCGAAACAAACAAAGTTGTTTATTCGGTAGTATCAGATACAACCGATGGGTCATTTCTACTTGGTTTACCATTGGGGCGTATGTATGGAATGTATTGTTCGGCAAAGGGTTATCTGTTTTATACAGAAAACATTCAATTAGATAAGCAATATTCAAAAAGTTCGGCATTGAATAGAGAAATATCATTACAAAAAATTAGTCCGGGAAAGTCAATAATTTTGCCTAATGTTTTTTATGATACAGATTCTTTTAGATTAAAACCAACATCATTTGCTGAATTAGATAAAGTTATTACATTTTTACAGGAACATCCAAAAGTAAAGATTGAAATTAGCGGGCACACTGATAATACAGGTTCTGATTTATATAACTTACAGTTATCAGAAAAAAGAGCACGTTCAGTATATCAATATTTGCTGCAAAAGAATATAGATGCAACTCGATTAACTTATAAAGGCTATGGAAGTCAACAACCCATTTCTTCTAACAATACTATGGAAGGTAGAGCCAAAAACAGGCGTACAGAATTAAAAATAATACAATAAAAAAGCCATCATGGCGATGGCTTTTTTTATGTGAATGAATAAGTATTATCCCAAATATTGTTTTAATAACTTGCTGCGGCTTGTATGACGTAAACGACGTATAGCTTTTTCTTTTATTTGACGTACACGCTCACGGGTTAATCCGAATTCTTCGCCAATTTCTTCTAATGTTTTTTCAGGACAACCCAGTCCAAAAAAGTAACGAATAATATCTCGTTCTCTTTCGGTTAGTGTTGCTAAAGCTCGGTCAATTTCCTTTTTTAGTGATTCGTTAATAAGTTTTCCGTCAGCAACAGGTGAGTCTTGGTTTTCTAATACATCAACTAGGCTATTGTCTTCACCTTCAACAAATGGTGCATCCATTGATACATGACGTCCCGAAACACGCAACGTATCCATAACTTTTTCCTTTGGTAGATCTAGCAGGTCGGCAAGCTCTTCGGGAGTAGGAGTGCGTTCGTGTTCTTGTTCAAATTTTGCTAATACCTTGTTTATTTTATTTAATGCACCAACTTGGTTTAAAGGCAAACGTACAATTCGTGATTGTTCGGCTAAAGCCTGTAAGATTGATTGACGTATCCACCATACTGCGTAGGAAATAAATTTAAAACCACGTGTTTCATCAAATTTTTCAGCTGCACGAATTAAACCTAAGTTCCCTTCATTGATAAGATCGGGCAAACTTAATCCTTGATTTTGGTATTGTTTGGCAACTGAAACAACAAAACGCAAATTTGCACGAGTTAGTTTTTCTAAGGCTTCACGGTCGCCCTTGCGAATACGTTGAGCAAGTTCAACTTCTTCTTCTACTGTTATTAACTCCTCTTTGCCTATCTCTTGAAGATACTTATCTAATGACGCACTTTCACGATTTGTAATTGATTTTGTAATTTTAAGTTGTCTCATAGTATATGATAAAATTTTAGCTGTTCAGTTTTTTTATTGAAATAAATGAAATGAAAGGGATATGTTTAATATTGAATGAGAAAATATAATTAAATGATTGATAAACAATATGATATATGTTTAAAGACATGACTTTTACCAGATTGCGAATTTAAAACAAAAAATGGATATTGCAAATACTTATTAACATATTTTGACAAATTGATTAAATTATTAGATAAAAACGCAATTATTTAAGATTTCTTATACAATAATGTAAAATTGTAAATTTACATATTGTTGATGTTTTTACTTTCATATTGATTACATTTGCATGATTAATTTATGCAGTTAATAAGTCCGACATATTGGAAGACGTACGAATTGATCGATTCTGGTAATTTTCGCAAGTTGGAACGATTTGGATCTGTAGTGGCACTGCGACCTGAGCCTCAAGCCGTATGGGAGCCAACGATGAAAGAAACAGAGTGGAATAGAATAGCAACGGTAGAATACATACCAACTTCGGCAAATGCAGGAAAATGGAAAAAAAATAAACCTGTTGATGATTCATGGACTTTAGAATATTGTATAGAAAATGACCATAAGAAAAAAATTTTTTTTCGATTGGCATTAACATCGTTTAAGCATGTGGGTATATTTCCTGAACAGGCTGCTAATTGGGAATTTATATATAGTCAGTGTCAGTTGATGCAGCAACCCCAGGTATTAAATTTATTTGCATATACAGGGGCAGCAAGTGTAGTAGCTGCAAAAGCTGGGGCTATTGTTACGCATGTTGATAGTGTAAAGCAAATTGTCAACTGGGCATCAAAAAACGCATCGTTAAATGAAATCTCTAACATACGTTGGATAATTGACGATGCTATGAAGTTTGTAAAACGAGAAATTCGCCGAAACCGTAAGTATCATGGCATTATTTTAGATCCACCAGCATTTGGACACGGGCCTAATGGCGAAGACTGGAAATTGGAACGAGATATAACTGAAATGATGAAACTTCTCTCAGAATTAGCTCATCCACAGCATTTTTTTCTTGTCTTAAATGTTTATTCGTTGGGCTTATCGGCATTAGTGCTCGAAAATATTGCCAAAACTATTTTTAACGGATACCATTACGACTATGGCGAATTGTTTGTTGCAGACAACTTCGGTAAAAAGCTTCCGTTAGGGGCATTTGTTCACATAAAAAAATAGATATATGAAGTTAAAAATGAAAATTATTAGTATTTTAATGTTATTATTACCATGTTTTTTTGCAATAGCTCAGCAGAAAAACAAGTCGTTACTAGTGATGTTTTATAATGTTGAAAATTTGTATGATACGATTGACGATCCGGCATTCAACGATGAAGAGTTTTTACCCAATGGCGCCAATAAATGGAACGGAGAAAAATATCGTATTAAGCTGGAGAATGTATCAAAAGTGATATCCGATATAGGTGCAACGAATAAAATGAAATGTCCTGCGGTTATTGGGCTTTGTGAAGTAGAAAATGAAACCGTATTGCGCGATTTAGCTAATACACAACGACTAAAATCTTGTAATTATGATGCAATCATATATAACAGTCGTTACAATCGTGGCGTAGATGTGGCTTTAATGTATCAAAAAGATCGAATGGCTGTTGTAAATTCGGTAGCCTATCCGTTGTATAATCCCGACGATAGTACCTTTACTACTCGCGATCAATTATTGGTAACTGGCATTATTGAGGGAGAAGTGTTTCATTTTATAGTGAATCATTGGCCCTCGCGAAGGGGAGGCGAAGAACGCAGTGCACCGCTGAGAGAAATGGCAGCAAAACTTTGCCGACATATTGTCGATTCTATTTTTAGAACAGATAGTTTAGCAAAAATTATTATTATGGGCGATTTGAATGATGATCCAACCAATAAAAGCGTTTTAGTCCATTTGAATGCTAAACCTGAGAAAACAAAAGTAAATAAGGGCGATTTATATAATCCTATGTATGATATTTTTGTAAAAAAAGGAATTGGTTCACTTGCATATAACGATAAGTGGAATTTATTCGATCAGTTTATCGTATCATATTCGCTAATTTCAAATGAAACAAAAGGTTACAAATTAAAAAATGCGGCTGTTTTTAATGCTAATTATTTAATGCAAAAAGAAGGTCAATTTGCAGGTTATCCGTTTCGCACATACGTTGGAAATACATTTACAGGTGGATATTCCGATCATTTCCCTTCCTATATTTTGCTACAGAAGTAATAAATCGATACATGAAAAAATTTAAAAACTTGTCATTAAAAAATTTTCATACATTTCGTACAGATATAGTTTCCAATAATTTGTATGTAATAGAAAACGACGAAGATATTTTGCAGTTATTTAATAATGGAATTTTTGGCGACGATTATTACATTCTCGGTTCAGGGAGTAATGTGTTGTTTTTAAGAATACCAACCCATATAATTATCATTAGTACCAAAGGCAAAACAATCATCAATGAAAATGAAGATTATGTGTGGATTAACGTAAAAGCTGGTGAAATATGGGACGAATTTGTTACTTTTTGTATAGCCAACAATTGGGGAGGAGTTGAAAATTTGTCGTATATACCTGGTACGGTAGGTGCTTGTCCAATACAGAATATCGGGGCATATGGTGTTGAAGTTAAAGATGTGATTGAAAGTGTATGGGCATTAAATTTACTTTCTGGCGAAAAAAAAGAATTTTCTAATAATGATTGTTGTTTTGCGTACAGAAATAGTTATTTTAAAATTTATAATAACGAAAAATGGTTAATAACCGATGTATTGTTTAAACTTACTAAACGCAATCATAAGTATAATCTGAGCTATGGCAATTTAAAAAAAGAATTTGAAAATGAAAAAATAGATTTAGAAAACATACGTAAAAAAATTATTTTGCAGCGATTATCTAAACTTCCCGATCCTAAAGTACTGGGCAATGCAGGAAGTTTTTTTAAAAATCCAATCTTAGAGAAAAACAAATTTCATACATTGCAGCAACAATATCCCGATATTCCTTATTTTGAGTACGATTATCATCATGTAAAAATTCCAGCAGCCTGGTTAATAGAAAAAGCTGGAATGAAAGGTTACAGAATAGGTAATGTTGGTACCCATGAACATCAGCCATTAGTTATTGTTAACTACAACAATGCTACACCTTACGAAATATACGAGTTTAGCGAAAAAATTATAAAGGAAGTTAATAATTGTTTTAACATCAGGCTTGAACGAGAAGTGAATATTATTTCATAATTTTAAAATAAAAATTTGTTTAAGATACAACATATCTATATATTTGCATAAATTTGCTATCATGACAAAAATTGAACTCGATGCATTGCTGAATATTGACGCATTAAACGAAGCTGCTGAAATGTTAAAAGCTATGGCACATCCAGTTCGCATTGCTATCTTAAAACTATTGAGCAATGGAAAACCTTTAACAGTTTCAGAAATACATGAAATTTTGAATATAGAACAATCAACCACTTCGCACCATTTAAGCATTATGAAAACACGAAATATTGTTTGTGCCAAAAGAAAGGGCAAAAATATTTATTATACAATTAGCCATCAGCGCATTTCAAATATTCTAAATTGTATTCAGCAGTGCAATAATAAAAATTAAAATTTGAATCCTACACTAAGGTACGATTGCCAATAAGTAGTTTGTTTGTTTGAGAATAATCGTTGATTCAGAGAAATTTGAAAATCTTTAGTTGGTTCGTATTGAATGCCCACTATTGTAAAATATGTTTTTGTAAGGGTAGAATTTTTATGAATGTAGTCCTGTCGGGCAATAATGCTCCATGGCTTAGTTAAAAGGTATGAAAAATAAGCAGAAATACCGATGTAATCGTTGGCATCTTTCCATAAATCGTTAAATACGATTACTCCTTCGGTGCCCAACCGCCATTTATCGGTTTTGTAACCAATAAAAGCAGTTTGGCAACTTTTCAAAGTATTTTTGTTAGGATATAAATTTCCATACCATTTAGTAATCCAGTGATTATTAGGTCTAAATTCGATATTTGTTGCATATTGTAGCAATCCGTTGCTGTCTTGTTTGTAAAATGGTCCTTCACCATTAGAAATGGTTACAGAAAAACGCCACTTGTCAAGATTATATGCCGATCGAATTCCAAAATCGGCAGGGTAGCCAAATTGATATCGTTCTTGTAATGTGAAAGCAATGTAGCGATAACCCCAAAATTTATCTTGTACGGTAAGATATTGTTCACTTAATATTTGTCCGATAGAAAATTCCCAATGTTGTGTAGGCTTCCATTGTACTTCGGCTTGCTTTAAAAAAGCAGTGTATTCGCTTCCTTTGAAATAAACTACTTGTAATGGTTTATTTAAGCTATCAAAAACTGTAATATCGCTGGTAGTTTTTGTAACATTGTACAATACAATCCCTTTAACATTGGTATTTAAACTTATTTTAACTCCTATTTGTGCGGTGTAGATATCAAAACTGTTATATGTTCTTTTGTTTTTTGCATATGTGCTATAAAAAGAAGGAAAAATATTTCCAAACAACTCGGTTGTCTTTTTATTGGCAATGGTATCTTGTTGAGCACAAATGTAACCGAAAATAAGAATGAAAAAATTCGATAATATCAGAATTTTGAACATAAATAGTTAGTATTTTTATCACTGACAAAAGTACAAAATAAATTATGCTATGCCTAAAGTTAGAGTAACAAAAGAATTTCGTTTCGAAATGGCGCATGCGCTTTGGAATTACGATGGGAAATGTGCCAACATTCATGGACACAGCTATATTTTACAAGTAACAGTCATTGGCGAGCCAATAACCGATGAATCTAGCCCTAAATATGGTATGGTTATTGATTTTGGCGATTTAAAAAAAATTGTAAACGATGCTATTGTTAATCAAATGGACCATTCATTGGTAATAAGCCAAAAGTCGAAGCATGATGCATTGCTAAATACTGAACAAATGTTCGATAGAAGGCATATAACTCATTATCAACCAACCTGCGAAAATATGGTTGTTGAGTTTGCAAAAATTATTCGCTCACAATTACCGAAAGGTGTAGAACTTTTTTCAGTTCGGTTATGGGAAACTGCCAGCTCTTTTGCCGAATGGTATGCATCTGATAACGAATAAAATATGAATCGAGTTTTAGCAAGTTTAATATTTATTGCAATCCTATGTTCAAGTAAATTTATTTTTGCCGATACCTTGAGTCAACCCGACACAGCCCAGATAAATCGTTGGCTCGACTTGGCATATAAGTATTCCGAAAGCAATAAAGATTCATTCTTCTGTTATATCCAAAAAGCAGAAAAAAAATGTAAAAAAATTCGCTGCTACAGTAATCTTGCCAAATGCTATCTATATTATGCAAGTTATTATAGACGAAACGACAACTTTAAACTTGCTTTGGCTTATGCTCATGCTTCGGCAAAAATAAACATTTTATTATCTGAGTATAAAAATTTAGCTGCTTCCTATTCCGAATTAGGCGAAATATATTTAATGAATGTTGGAAATTACGACAGTGCTATTGTTTATTATAATAAATCGTATCAAATATACGAAGAAATCAACGATTCGTTGGGTATTGCAGCAACCTATTTTAGCATTATGAATGCTTATTATTTATCGAAAGAGTACAATCATGCTTTTCATATTGGTTTGAAGTTGTTGCAAAAAAATGAAGTTAAAACAAGGAAGAACTTTTTTGCAAATGTTCTAAATACTGTTGGTGCTTCTTTGAGCGATATGGGCAAAAAGAAAGAAAGTTTGCCATATTTTTTTCGAGCTGCAGAGATGTATAAAGAAAGCAATCAGAAAATTAAATATTCCAGAGTTTTAAATAATATTGCTAATGCATACAAAGATCTTAAGCGATATGATTCGTCGGAATTTTTCATGAAACAAGCACTTGAATTAAAGCGACAAACTAATAATCCAAAAAGTTTATGTATTACTTTAGGGAACTACGCCGATTTGTTGATAGCACAACAAAAGACAGCACAAGCAAAGGTATTGGCTACAGAAATGTATGAATTGTCTTTGAAGCATCAATTAGACGATCAATACATGTATGCAAACTGGTATTTATCGAAAATTGAAGAAAAGCAAAATAATTTTCAAAAAGCCTTGAAATATCTTCATGTTTATCACAATTTGAATGATAGTTTTAATAAAATTGAAAATGAAAAATCAATAAATTCATTGGTTGCTCAATTAGAATTGTCGGTAAAAGATTTAAGCCTTCAAAAGCTAAGAAAAGAGAAAGCCATCAATGAAATATTATTGAGCAAAAAGGAAGCAGAATTAAAAACAAAGCAAATATTGATATATTTATACGTATTTATTATTGTTGTCGTATTATTTACCTTTGGATTTGTACATTATTACATTCGAACAAAGAATATTCGAAATAGGTCATTACTCGAAAAAGAGTTATTGTCATATAAAATAGAAGCTTTATCATTGCAGATAAATCCACATTTTATTTTTAATATATTAAATTCTATACAATATAATATTAAAAATAACGATTATGAAATTACGAATAAATATATTTCTATGTTTTCTCGTTTATTACGCCTTATATTAGACAATTCGCAACAACAATCCATTACATTTTTAGCAGAGATTGAGTCATTGAAACTTTATGTTGAGCTTGAACAATTACGCTTAAAAAATAAATTTCAATTTTACATTAATAAGCTCAATCAGTTTAATCCAGTAAGGTATCAAATACCACCATTATTATTGCAGCCATTTGTAGAAAATGCAATTTGGCACGGCTTTTTTGGAAATGAACAAATAAACCAACAGTGTGTTATAGAAGTTAATTTGAAAGAAGAAAACAATACTCTCTACTGCGAAATAGTTGATAACGGGGTAGGTTTCGATGAACGTCAAAAAACAAAAGAAAAATCATTAAGAGGTATAGGTATTACAAAGAAACGATTAGATATCTATAATGAATTGAACCAAACATCTATAAAAATAAACGTAGAGTCGTTAACAAATCATCCTGTTTATAAAAGCGGAACAAGAGTTCTAATAGAAATACCTGCTATATAGTATGGATTAATTTGCCTTAATGTGCACGTTGTTTACAATAAAAGTTGAAAAAGTGATAAAAATTCAACGTATATTTGATGTTTTAAATTTATATGAGACTATTGAAAATTTTGATATTATTATTCGTAAGTGTACCTTATCATTCAATAGCTCAAATTTCTTTGATAAAAACAATAGATTTACCGAAATCAATAATTGAAATAGAATATTCTCCCGATGGAAATTCATTAGCGGTATTGCATGCCAACAAGCAAATTCATTTGTTTAATACACGAGATTATTCGAATACGGCAATTCTTGATGACAAAGGAGAAGGCGACGTAAGCATAGCTTATAGTCCCGATGGAAATTATCTGCTTGCCGGCAGTTGGGATAAAAGCATTAAACTATGGGATTTGTCAAAAAATAAAATTATTCGTCGTTATTTCGGTCATTCGCAAGCAACTCGGAGTGTTACTTTCAATCCGCAGGGCAATTTGGTTGTTAGTGCTGGCTGGGATTTAGATATACGCTTTTGGTATGTACCAACCGGATTAAATCTTAAAAACCTTTCTGGACATACTCAATGTGTTCGATCTATTGCATTTAGCCCCGATGGCACTAAACTGGCTACAGGGGGCTACGATCAACTGCTAAAATTGTGGGACATTGCTACAGGAAAAGAAATCTTTAGTGTAAAAACATCTTCATTCCCAATAGAAGTAGTAGTATTTAGTCCTGATGCTAGCTTAATTGCAACTGCTGGACTTGAAAACACCGTAAAAATTTGGAATGCAAAAAACGGTAATTTAGTAAAAGCTCTGAAAGGACACACCGATGCAGTATATGCACTTGCTTTTAGCCCCGATGGTAAGTATTTAGTAAGTGGAGGAAATGATAATACAATTCACATTTGGAATATAGAAAAAGGCACATCGGTCTATCAGCTTAAAGGCCATTCGCAAGGAATTCGTTCGCTTTGTTTTAAGCCCGATGGGAAACAATTGGCCAGTGGTGCAGTCGATAAAACCGTTAAAATTTGGAATACATCAGCATTGAATATCAGTCCATTGGAAATAGAAAAACCTCCCCTTCAGTATCAGAATCCAACAAACATAACTATAAATTCGCCTGCACAAAATCCTTTTGTTTCTACCAAACGTATTTTACCGATAAGTTTTGAAATTAAAAACAGTCAATTCAATTTAGTGCAATTATTTTTAAACAAAACAGAGTATACGCGAATGATTGATGGAAAAAAAGAGATTGTTAAGCCTATTTCAGTGAAAGTAAACACCAATAAAAATATCGAAATCAATTACGAAATTTATCTCGATTATGAAACAAGCGAAATACAACTTGCTGCGTTTAAACCAAATTCTAATGAGTTTATATTATCGCCCGAGTTGTTAGTTTCGTATTTTGATATCGAAAAATTTAGCGAAGAAACGGACTTGTATGTCTGTGTGCTAAATGTTCAAAAGTACTCCGATAAAAAATTTACATCGGATATCATCAAAGACAACCCCGAAAAATTCATATCGTTGCTTGCGATGCAAGAACAAAAGCTATTTAATTCCGTTGTAGTTCGAAATTTTACTTTATCAGAGCTAACCCCAGAAATGATTCAACAATGTCTCGATTCTATTGTTCTTTATAGAAATCAAAAATCCATGATTCTCATTGCCATTAATGGTTTCATTATTCAAGAAGTTTCGAGCCAGAAGTATTTTTTGCTTTTACCCTCGGCAACTACCAAAGATGTTACTAATGCCTTATTCCCAATAGATAATTTTATTAAAACAATTTTAAAAACAAAAGCTACAGCTGGTATATTTATCAACGCTTCTAATAAAACCTCGAAATTACCAGAAAATTATCAAATTGCCGATGATGAACAGTTGAACAAATATATTGATAAAGAATTAATTGCACGAAAAGGAATTTTTTATCTTAGTTTAAATCATATCCAGCCTTTGCCAATGTTTGATTTGCTCGCAAATAGTTTGCATCCCAACAATGATGTAGATAAAAACAGCATTATTGATATTGCCGAAATGAGTGCATTTTTAAATCAGCTTGCTAAAATAAGAACCATTTATCGACCATCATTTATTCCGTTTTATAAAAAATAATTATGATTTTCAGAAAAAAAATAAGTTGCATTGTAAGTAATGATTTGCTTATACAAGATGTTAGCCCCAAATTACTCCATTTGCTACAATATTCAGCACCGGAAGAACTAATACATAAACATATTTTGGTAATATTACCAAAGTATTTTTTTTACTTTAAAGGTGGTGAATGGAATATTCATGGTCATTACGCAATATTACGCAAGAAAGATGGCTCTGTATTAGTTACAAGAGCTATAATGAAGCAAAAAAAATATCAATATTATTTAAGTTTTAGAGTATTAAAAAACAATTATTTAATAAAATACTTTAACAATGAAATTCAATTAAACAATCATATACAAAATATTGAAGAAGTTGGAATTCTTTGCTTTAATAAGCAAGGTTTTATTATTTCGGCCAATGCTAAAGTATGTTCATGGTATAATGAATCTGAAGGTGAGGTATATAACAAAAAAATAGAAAATTTATTAAACATATCAAAACAAACGTTCGACGAACTATTAATAAACATAAACGAAACACCCGAAAAAAAGATTTCGAAAATTTTTTCAAATCAACACAATACTTTTCGCTGGGAAATTGCAAAAGTAATATCACCCTTTGGAGAGTATTATTTATCATTTATCTACGACGATACAAATATAAAAACAACACAGAAAGAACTTGAATATCAGCGAACATTGTTTCAAAAGATTTTTGAATTATCGCCTCTGCCAATTTTTATTTTCAACAAACAATATCGTATCGAAAACGTAAATCAATCGTTTCTTGATTTGTTGGAAGTTGACCGAAATATTGCAGAGGGTTTAGATTTAAAAATGTTGTTTGATAAACGCCCATTTTATGTTTATGAGCAGGTACTAGAAAATAAAACAGAATCGGTGTATGAAGGCTATTACCAAACAACTTACAGAGGCAAAACAATATTCTCTCGTTTAATGGCTACTCCTGTAGAAATAGAAAATGAGACCAAAGGATTGGGTATAATTTTAGACTTTACTAAACAGAAAAAAATTGAGGAAGAGCTAACTGAAAAGCGGAATTTTTACAAAACAATGGTAGAAATGGCAATAGCAGGAATTGGAATAACCGACTTGAATGAAAATATAATTTTTGTGAATAAGGCTTTTGCCAATATGCTTGGATATGAAGAAAATGAGCTTGTAGGTACAAATTTGCAGATGATTTGTTCGCCACTGCAATACGAAACTTTTAAAAAACAAAGCGAGTTACGAAAACAGAAAAAAAATTCTATTTACGAAGCTACACTAATTCATAAAAATGGTCAAACTATCAGTGCTTTAATTTTTTCTGCTCCTTATATGAATGCTAATCAAGAAGTTATTGGCACATTGGGGGTTCTTGTTGATATTTCCTATCAAAAAATATTGTTGAATTTATATGAAAGAGTAAAAGAAGAAAATATTCATTTACAAACAGAAAGAAGTATTATTACTAATGCGATATGGAAGCGATTTAATTTTTTTCTGCCTACGCTTATAGAATTGTTAAAATTGGATAAAACTCATTTAAACAACTATCAACTTGTAGAATTGCAAGAAAATATTCAAAAAAATATAACAATACTATCCATCACTTATATTGATTTGCAATTGCTAATAGACATTTTAACAGGAAAATATAAAGCAAAGCAAAGCGAAGTATCGCTATGGAAATATCTCGATGGTTTAAAAAACTATTATCAACAATATGACACAACGAATAAATATTGCGAAATTTATTGGCACTTCGATGTTGATGATATATTGATTGAATTTCCAGAAACAACAGTAAATCATTGCATTGAACGTATAATTCATAATTTAGTTTTTCGTAATCAAGCTTCGCATATTAATATTAGCGTAAATAAAGATAATGCACAGATTACTTTCGTATTCGAAATGTATCATCCTACAAGTTTACAGCCGGTTCCTATTTTAAATTTTAATGAAAATCACTTATGCCATTTTCTTGTTTTTAAGTTACTTCAAGAAATTAACGGTAGTATAACTATTTCAGAAACGAACATTAGTATATCAGTTCCATATTTTAGTGTTCAAAGTCCAGAATTCCAGTCATTACGTTTAAATCAACCCGAAAACAGATATTCAACTTATTTGTGGAATAATAAAACGATATTGTACTATACTCCCAATAATATTATCGATCAGCTAATACAAAAAACATTACAGCCCACTTATGTACAACTAATATGGCTTCCTACCGATACGCAATTTATACACAATGCATTAAAATACCCATTTGCCGATGTGTTTTTAATCGACATATCTGAGTTTGATGATACATTATCAGATTATTTAAGTTTTATACGGAAATATTTGCCCGATACAAAAATAGTTGCATTTACAAATAAGAAAATGGAAGAAAAAAATTATACAATATTCGATGAACTAATTATGATAACTGATAAATTTGCAGATGAATTGATAAAAACGTTGATAAAGTTTTTATAAAATGGAAGAAAGACTAAATGATTTGATATACGAAAACAAGCGATTACGCGAAGAAATAGAACGTTTGCGGAAATATATTTCGTTACCGGGTTATGAAAAACGTGCATTAATAGAAATTTATTCAAAATTTGCCGAACGAAGCATTAGTCCTATTGTATTAAGCGACGAACTCGAAACAATCATATATGCCAATGAATCTTTCTGCAACTTTCTGCAGTATACAAAAGACGAAGTAGTTGGAAAAAATTTAAGACAGTTTACTAATAGAGAAGAATTTTCTTCGTTTCAGGTAAATACAGAGCTTCGTAAAAAAGGCATTGCTAGCCTTTACGAAAGCATTCTAATTAAGAAAGATCAAACTGCTGTGCCTGTACAGATATCAGCATCGCCCGTATTAAACGACGATGGAAAACTTATTTGCATCATGGGTATTATAACCGATTTATCGCCCTTTTATAAAAACCCCGATAGTGTAAGAAAGCTAAATTGGTAGTGAAATTAGTATTTGTTTTCATAGTATGTACAGCTATAACGATGCTTTTAAATGCTCAAAAATATTGTATT
The DNA here is from genome assembly GCA_026417155.1 of Bacteroidales bacterium. Taxonomy (GTDB): domain Bacteria; phylum Bacteroidota; class Bacteroidia; order Bacteroidales; family GWA2-32-17; genus Ch61. The sequence continues at coordinate 22,519 of JAOADU010000064.1, forward strand.
GTAATTCATGGTGGTGCAGGAAACATTAATCCCAATAACACTCCCAACGAGCAACAAGTGCGACGAGCATTGGATACAGCTTTATTTATTGGAGAAAAAATATTAAGAAATGGAGGTACAAGTCTCGACGCGGTAGAGCAAGTTGTACGCTTTTTGGAAGATTGTCCGTTGTTTAACGCCGGTAAGGGCGCTGTATTAACCGAAGAAGGGAAAGTTGAGTTGGATGCTTCGATTATGGATGGTAAAACTTTATTGGCAGGTGCTGTGGCAGGTGTTACTGATATTAAAAATCCTATTTCAGCAGCACGAGCAGTAATGGAAAAAACTTCTCACGTTATGCTTGTTCGTGAAGGTGCGTCGGCATTTGCTAAAAAAATAGGATTAGAAATTGTTCCCAACGAATATTTTATTACTAACGAAAGCAAACAACGGTATGATAAATATAAAAATACCGATAAAAAAGGAACTGTTGGTTGTGTGGCTATAGATAGTTATGGAAATCTCGCAGCGGGAACATCAACCGGTGGCATGATGATGAAAAAATATGGAAGGGTCGGCGATTCACCAATAATCGGAGCAGGTACTTATGCCAACAACGCCTCATGCGCTGTTTCTTGTACCGGACATGGCGAATATTTTATTCGTAATAGCGTTGCTTTTCATGTACATGCGCTTATGGTATATAAAAATTATAATTTAAACCAGGCTGTATCTTTTGTTATTGATTCGGTATTAACTCCGCAGGGAGGAACAGGAGGTATCATTGCTATTGATAAACAAGGTAATTATACTTGGCATTTTAATACTCAGGGAATGTACAGAGCGATGGCTAATTCGGAGGGAAAAAAATTGATTGAACTCTATGGAAAATGAAATCATTACCATCGCGCCATAAAAAGCTTAAATTACCTAACAAAAAATCGGAATTTGTTTTAAAATGGTGGCATAAATTATTATTCCTGAGCCCAATTATTATTATTGCTCTTTTATTCAAAGTAAATGATTGGTATCAATCTTATATGTTGCATCAATACAAAGATTCAACATGGGCAACCATTATTGCTACAAGTACATCGGGCATAAGAGATGCATTCGATACAGAGAATGTTGCTTATCAATATAGAGTTAATGATTCTACATATACAGGATATACATCAGTACCAGTGAATCATCGTTTCGCAATAGGAATCTTAGGAATACCGGTTTTGTCAAACCAACGCTACAAGCTATATTATGCCAAAAACAAGCCTCATATTGCAAAGCTCGATTTGTCTCAGCCCGATAGTGTTACCATTCAGGGTTTTATTGAAGATGCCTCTCGAAATATTCATACAATTATGAAAAATATTGATATCAACACAAGTATTTGTGTTGCGTATAATATTTTTAAAGAGTTTCGTTACGATGGTTTGGCGTACGTATATTTTTATGATGAATATGTGATCGAAAATTTTACACACAACAGTCAAACATTTCATACATTTTGGAATTCAGATGAAGTTCAAGGCATAATAAAAAATTGTACAAAACAATAATTTCGTATTAATTTGAAGGCAAAATGCTTTGATAAAAGGGTATCTCTTTAAAAGATATAATTTTAACATTTTTATAATAAAAACGAATGATATCTATAGCGTTGAATCCTTTTTTAGCCATTTGGATAGCTCCATCTTGGCATAATCCAACCCCATGACCAAAGCCTTTGCCTTTAAACACTATACTGTCGTTATGTTGATATATTGAGAAAAAAGTTGAGCGTAATTGAAAATATTCTCTAACTTTTCTAAGCCAAATACTGTCGTTGTTAATGCGAAAATAACCTTTTCGCGTGGTTTGATAAAAACTCCATGAGTAATTTTTTGTTGCTAGTTGAGGATAATTGTTAAGTAAAAATTGTTGCCACTCATTCATTGAAATAGATTTTTCCCATTGCGAATTACGTTGATATTGGCAATAGTTATCAGTTACAGATCGCAAATACGATTTGGGTTTTCCCCAAACGTCTTCCGAGTTTACGGTTTGTCCACCACAGTTCGCATGAAAAGCAGCTGTAATTACCATGTTACTACTATCTACAATAACTAAATCGTGAGTTTCAGTAACAGCTTCGGAAATAATAGAATGGTACGACAATGAGTAATTTTTCCCTTTATATGCCTGACAATGTACACCATCGCATAAATGAAAACCTTCGGAATAGTGTTTACCTATGTTTTCTAAAGCAAATGTACGACATAATATAGCTTGTGTTTTATAGAATTCTTTGCTTACTTGGTAGCCACTTTCACTTTCTACAACACCGCAAATATAATTGTCCATTTCAACGAAGTTTAAAAAAAACAGTGAGCCATTCTGAATACTTATCGTCATATTATCGTCATAATATCGTTGGCTTAAGGAAGGTATTATGGGTTTGTATTTTGCAACATTGATAGAAGCGGCTCCTCTTAATTCTATTTGTTTAAATTTTCGAGACAATCCAGATACATTTTTAATTTCTATAGAATCATTTAATATGGTACATTGAAATACATCATTTTGTTTTAAATCGGTAAAAAATTGTTCATCACCCCATATTTCGTATTTACCTAGATATGTGCTAATTATTATAGAACTGATTTTCTGATTGTAAAAAACAGCAATTTTAAGTTTTTGTCCATAATTAAAAGAAAAAGCAAATATCAATATGGTAATTAATATAAATTTCATGGTTGTTTTAAATAGTCAATCATCTTTTGAGCTATTCTATGTGAACAGCCACCACCTTTTAGCAATTGGATAAGATTTTCGTATTCGGTTAATATTTGTTGCCTATGTTCATCAATAAAAAGTTTTTCGACTTCAGAAATTAAACATTGTTTATTAAAATTGTTTTGAATTAACTCTTTTACTACTTCTTTATTGAGTAATAAATTGACCAAAGAAATATATTTTACCGATACTAATTGTCGTGCAATATAGTAAGTAATGGGATTTGTAGCGTAACAAACTACTTGGGGAACTTTGAATAGTGCGGTTTCTAAAGTGGAAGTTCCTGATTTAACGATAGCTGCATGGGCATGCTTGAGTATCTCGTAAGTTTTATCGTACACAACTGTAACATTGGGGATGTGAGTTGCAGGGTCGTATAATGATTTAGGTAACGAAGATATAGCACATACAACAAACTGATATTGAGTCAATTGGTTGGCTACTGTGAGCATAGTGGGCAATAACTTTCGCACTTCTTGTTTTCTGCTTCCCGGTAAAATTGCTATAATAGGTTTTTCATAAAAACCTAATGAAGAATAAAATTGTTGAAAATTTGAAGGTTTATTTATATGTTGTTCCAGGGCGTCCAAAATAGGATGACCTTCGTAGTCAACTTCTATACCGTATTGCTTGTAAAATTGTTGTTCGAATGGTAGAATAACAAACATTTTATCAACAAATTGTTGTATTGTTTTAATTCTCGATTTATGCCATGCCCAAACTGTAGGCGAAATATAATAAAAAACACGAACTCCATTTTTCTTTGCCCATCGTGCAAGTCGTAAATTAAAACCAGGGAAATCAACTAAAATTAAAACATCTGGCTTAAAGGAAAGAATATCTGTATAGGCAAATTGAAAATTTTTTCTAATAGTTCGAATGTGTGCAAGAACTTCAACAAGTCCCATAAAATTCAGTTCATGAAGTTCTTTTACAACGTTAATAGGAAGTTTTTTAAGTTCGCTACCACCCCATGCTCGAATTATTGCACAAGGATCTAGTGCCAACAATTCTTTAACTAAGTTAGATGCATGCAAATCGCCCGATGCTTCGCCTGTAATAATATAGTATTTCACATTTCAGGTATAGTTAGTCTTAAAAACAAAATTACAGCTCCCCAGGTTAATACGCCTAAAATTACACCACGAACGGCATAATACCATTCTTTGTTTAAAAAAAAGTAAAAACCTAATAAATTGGCTAAGAGTGCAATGCTTAATGTATTGCTTAAAACTCCCATTTGATATGATAGAGTGATAAAATTTTTAAACGAATGAAACGACCGATCGAACATATAAAGCAGGAGTAATCCCATAATGGGCAAAATTAGTCCCGTAATCCAACCAATCCACCATTTATTCCAGCGTGAAATTTTAGAGTTCATAATTCCATTTTGATAGTTCATTAAATGCATGGTATGCTGTTAAATCGGCATGAACGGGTACGACCGATGCAAATCCATTGGCAAGAGCCCATTCGTCAGTATCTTGGGCATTGGGTTCAAAATTGTTAAAATCGCCCGTCATCCAGTAATATTTTTTATTATGAGGGTCAATTCGCATGTCAAATTCTTCTTTCCACACTCCTTTGGCTTGTCGGGTTAATCGAATTCCTTTTAATTCATGCAATGATACTCTGGGAATATTTACATTTAAGCAAACCATAGGAGGAAGTGAGTGCTTAATGATATTTTCCATCATTTGCTTCACAACGAGTTTAGATGCTGTAAAGTCGGCTTCTCTACTAAAATCGAGCAATGAAAATCCCATAGCAGGTATGCCATTTAAACAAGCTTCAATAACAGCTCCCATAGTGCCTGAATAAATAACACTAATAGAAGAATTGCTTCCATGATTTATTCCTGAAACTACAATATCGGGTTTACGTGTTAATACTTTATTAAGAGCAAGCTTGATAGAATCGACAGGTGTTCCCGAGCATGCGTATAACGTTACATGGGAGGTTTCATACATTAAATTTAATCGTAGTGGCAAAGTCATAGTTATTGAATGCGATTTGCCCGATTCACTTTTTTCGGGCACTACTGCAATAACTTTTCCGTATGGCGAAACAGCTTCGATAAGAGCCAAAAGCCCGGGTGCCTGATAACCATCGTCGTTACATACAAGTATTATACGCTCGTTCATTTTTTATTGCAAAGGTAATGGAAAAAAATTACTCTAACTAACTATTAAAAAAGTTAGCATTGAGTTTAAATAGATAATATATATTGCAATGAAATATTTCTTGGTGGTCGTATATCACCAGGTCTGCCCATATATTCAGCATTTAACAGGTTTTTGACAACGAGCGATAGTTTACTTGTTTCGTTAATATTCCATGATATTCTGTAGTCGAATACCATAGAACCTTTATTATTTTTTTGGCGATATTCGTACAATCCGGGTAGTAATTCGATACCAACACCGGGACCGTCGCCAAATAAGTCTTCAAATGCTTTATCTATGTTTATTATCCTGCTTAGATAAATTACACTTATTCCGGTTGATATTTTTTTGAAGTCGAGCTGAAAATCTGCTTTAATAGAATGGAAGTATCGGTACTTAAGAATGTTTGAATCGGTGCTTTTTGATGAATCTTTTAAGTTCATATCACGAGGTTCAGTGTAAGTATATCCTGCTAAAAGTGTGGCAGGGATGTTAAAAAATGAGCCTTTCCCGGTAAAAGTAATATCAAATCCTTTGATTTGTGCACTACCAACATTTTGCGATTGAAACCCTAAAACCTGATATCCATATTGCCCAATGATGGCTAAATCGGCAGGATCATTGAGATGTAGTGGTCGAAATGTTTGAGGATGATAAAAACCAAAAGTATATTCCATCATTTTTGTATATTCTTGCCAGAAAGCAGAAATATCTAAATATCCATTCCAGTTCGATATTTTTACACCTTGTTTTATACCAATTTCGCCACTCCATCCTGTTTCTGGTTTTAGGTAAGGATTGGGAAAAATATTTAATGCACCTACGTTAGTAAATGTATATTTTTCGGCAATAGTAGGGAAGCGATAACCTTGCCCGAATGAGGTTCGGATAAAAGTATATTCAAATAATTGATAATTTGCACCAATTCGTAATACAGGTTGAATAGGAATATCTTTGATAGTGTCTCCGGCAATTACTGTTTTTGTTTCTTTGCTATCGATACGAAAATATTCGGCACGTATTCCTGCAGAAAGGTTGAGTTTTTTCTTTAGTAATTTCTTATCAAATTGTCCGAATAATGAAATATTTGTCGCATCGTGTTTATCAAAAAGTTTTCCTTTTATATCGCTGTAAGTATGAAGAAATCCTAAAGTCATAGCGAAATCTTCTTTTATTTGACGTTGAAATTGATATTCTGAATAATATTGCGAAGAATGGCTATTTTTAGCCGTATCGCTAGGTAAATTATTCTTTACATAAAAATAACGAGTTTTTATGCTATGCTTATTTTGTTCTGAAGTATAAAAAGTAAAATAGGGGTCTATATTTATTCTAGTTCCGATGTTTCTGGTTGTAGTACTTAAATCTTGACGCCATGCACCCGAATCGGCATTTTTCCAAAGAAAAAATTCGGTTTTATCCATGGTCATAAAATTGCCATTTATGCCAAAAAACCTTTTTTGTTGATTGGGGAAACGATATCGAATATTGAAGTTCCCCCTCAATCGCTCTTCAGTTTCATATTGACGATAACCGTTGTCGCTAAAGCCATGTGCTCCAATTACAACATCCCAATTTTTAAGGCGTTGCATATGAAAAATGTTTGACCCCACAAATAATGGTTGGGTTTGACCCCACCATTTCAATTCTTTCCTTTTAGGATTCATGTACATGCCATTAAAAATAGTAACTTTGGTTTCGGGTTCAGACTTTGGGTATGCCGTACGCACATTTATCACACCATTTAGTGCAGATGAGCCGAATAATGCAGAAGCTGCGCCTTTAATGACTTCTACTTGCGAAACATTTTCTATAGGCAGGTAGTTCCATTTAATATCTCCTGCATCTGGCGAAATCAGGGGCATATCATCAACAAGCAGGAGTACTCTGCTTCCTGCACCGTAACTATAACCACTACCTCCGCGAATACTGGGTTGGTCGCCTATTATATCAACTCCCGGTATGCGATTAATTGCTGCATCCATCGAACTTACATTGTTGTTTTCGAGTAGTTTGGGTTTAATTACTTCCATAGAAACAGTAACTTCAGAAATTCGTTGTTCGAACTTTGAAGCCGAAACCACCACTTCATCTATCATTTGTACATCTTCTTCCAAAAAAACTGTAAGCTTTACTTCTTCATTGGGTTTAATAAAAATTACTTGTTTAAATGGTTTATATCCAACATATTGGAAAGAAATTGTTTGTTTGCCATTACTGTTTGATTTGAAGGTAAAAAAACCATTCAAATCGGTTGAAGTTCCCGATTTATCATCCATAATGATATTAACACCAGGTATTGGTTCATGCGTTTTTTTATCTTTTACTATTCCAGAAACAATTCCGTTTTGTGCTTGCATGAATAAAAACGGAAACACAAACAATAATAAAGAATAAAATTTCTTCATGAAAAACAATTGTTAAATTTTTGCAAAGGTATAATCAATAATTTATTAATTTTATGATTTAGCAAAACGCCTACATATACGTATATTTCAAAAAAATTGTTTCGAACGATAAAAAAATAAGATTAAAAAAATGTTTATCAAATTTTTGATTATCTTTGCAGGCTCAATTGCAAGGCAATTGTAAACATAATGTCTAACCATTAAAAATTTAACTAAATGGCAAAAAAAGAAAAATTACAAGAAGTAGAAGAACAGGAAAAAACATTATCCAACCTGTCGAATTTAAAAAATCAAAGTTTACTCGATGAAATTGCTCCCGAAGAGCTGCCTACCATTAAAGAGGAAACATTAGAAAGTTTTCATCACGAAGGAGATCCTATCGTAATTGAGAAAGCTCAAGAAGACTTAGCAAATTTTGATTGGGATAGAATTGGCAAAAAAGATTCGGTGTACAAGCCCGAAGAAAAAAAGCAATTAGAAGATTTGTATGCCAAAACGTTATCAACAATCGTTGAAAATGAAGTAATTGAGGGCACTGTAGTTGCCATGAACAAACGCGAAGTTGTCGTAAATATTGGTTACAAATCGGAAGGTGTTATTAGTCTCAATGAATTCAGATATAATCCCGATTTGAAAATTGGCGATAAAGTCGAAGTATTGGTTGAAACACAAGAAGACAATAATGGTCAGCTAGTGTTATCACATAAAAAAGCTCGCGCATTACGTTCGTGGGATAGAGTGAATGAAGCATACAATAATAACGAGATTGTTAAAGGTTATATTAAATGCCGTACTAAGGGAGGCATGATAGTAGATGTTTTTGGCATAGAAGCTTTCTTGCCCGGTTCGCAAATTGATGTTAAGCCCATTCGCGATTACGATGTTTTTGTTAACAAAACGATGGAATTTAAAATTGTAAAAATTAATCATGAATTTAAAAACGTTGTTGTATCGCACAAGGCATTGATAGAAGAAGAACTAGAAGCTCAAAAACGCGAAATTATCTCCAAACTCGAAAAAGGTCAGGTTCTTGAAGGCACAGTTAAGAATATTACTTCGTATGGAGTATTTATTGACTTAGGTGGAATAGACGGGTTAATACATATTACCGATTTAAGTTGGGGCAGAATCAATCATCCCGAAGAAATTGTGCAATTAGATCAAAAACTTAATGTGGTAATTCTCGATTTTGATGACGATAAAAAACGAATAGCTTTAGGCTTAAAGCAATTAACACCTCATCCATGGGATTCGCTCGATCCTAACTTAAAAGTTGGCGATAAAGTAAAAGGAAAAATAGTAGTTTTGGCCGATTATGGTGCATTTATCGAAATTGCTCCAGGTGTAGAAGGCTTAATACACGTATCTGAAATGTCGTGGTCGCAACATTTACGTAGTGCTCAAGATTTCTTAAAAGTTGGCGACGAAGTAGAAGCAGTAATTCTTACTCTCGATAGAGAAGAACGTAAAATGTCGCTCGGTATTAAACAATTAAAACCCGATCCATGGACTGATATTGAAAAGAAATATCCTGTGAATAGCAAACACAAAGGTATTGTTCGCAACTTCACTAATTTTGGCGTTTTTGTTGAATTAGAAGAAGGAATTGATGGTTTGATACACATTAGCGACTTATCGTGGACAAAGAAAATTAAACATCCTGCTGAATTTTGCAATATTGGCGATGAACTTGATGTAGTAATTCTCGAAATAGACAAAGAAAATCGTCGGTTAAGTCTTGGTCATAAACAAGTTGAAGAAAATCCATGGGACGTATTTGAAACAATATTTACAGTTGGCTCTATTCACGAAGGAACAGTTGTGTCTATCAACGATAAGAATGCGTTGATTGCATTGCCTTATGGCTTAGAAGGTACGGCAACATTAAAGAATATAGTTAAAGAAGATGGTACAACATTAAAAGTAGATGAGAAAGCCGAATTTAAAGTAATAGAATTCTCCAAAGAAAACAAAAAAATTGTAGTTTCTCATACACGCATTTTCGAAGATGCTAAAAAAGAACAAGCACAAGAAAGTAAGAAAAAAAGCAAAAAAGAGAAAAAAGAAACACCTAAAATTGAAAAAACTACCCTTGGTGACATTGCCGATTTAGCAGCTTTGAAAGATCAACTACAAAAAAGTGAAAATTCTAAAAAAAAATCTAATTAAATTATAAATTCCATAAAAAATTTGTACTTTTACAACATGGAATTTAGCATCGAAAAGAAAGAGAATTATACCTTGGTAAAGGTATTGGTTGAAAAACTCGATACGCATATTGCTCCGTCGTTAAAGTCGGAGCTTGTGCTTATTGCAGGTAATGGCGAAAAAAATATTGTGCTCGATTTAAGTTCATGTCGTTATTGTGATTCAAGCGGATTAAGTGCTATTTTAGTAGCCAACAGGCTCTGCAAAAATGCCAACGGTACATTTGTGCTAACTGGTTTGCAGCCTGCTGTAGATCGCTTAATTACTATTTCACAACTCGATACGGTATTAAATATCGCCAGAAATCCTGAAAAAGCACACGAACTTATTCACAAAGAATAATCAACGCTTGCCACGTTGAAAACCTTTACCCTTACTATTTTAGGTACAAGCTCGGCAGTACCTACTTCGAAAAGATATACCAGTGCTCACGTGCTAAATGTATGTGAGCACTATTATTTATTCGACTGCGGAGAAGCTACACAAATACGTCTGAGGCAAGAAAATATACCTTTATCTAAAATTTATCATATCTTTATTTCGCATTTACATGGCGATCATTTTTTCGGAATTTTTGGCTTGTTGTCATCATTTCAGTTACATCGGATGATTACTGATGTTTATATATATGCTCATAAACCTTTGCAAAAAATTATACAAACAGTTTTAAATTTCGAGGAGGTTCATTTTAATTTACATTTTATCCCTTTAAATGAACACGAATATGAACAGATATATGAAGACAAACATGTGCGAATTTTTTCATTTCCATTGTTGCATAGAATTCCTGTATCGGCATTCATAGTGAAACAAAAGGAAGAACTTCTTAAAATAAGAAAAGAGAAAATAACGGAATATAACTTATCTATAAAAGATATTGTACAAATTAAACAAGGGCACGATTGGATAGATAGCAATGGAAATCGAATACCCAATGATGTCTTTACTTTTCCACCCGAAAAACCAAAAATATATGCCTACATTACCGATACTATCTATAACGAGCAAATAATTCCCCATATTTTTAATGCCGATGTTCTTTATCATGAAGCAACTTTTACAGAAAAATATAAAGACAGAGCACTATTGTCGGGACATTCGACTGCAAAACAAGCTGCCACCATTGCATTAAAAGCCCAAGCAAAACGACTTATTATAGGACATTTTTCAGTTCGATATAAGCATCGTAACGAATTTCTGGAAGAAGCAAGGCAAATTTTTCCTGATACAATTTTAGCCGAAGAAGGATTAACTATTAGCTTCTGATATCATGAAAATTTTACTAGCAATTCCTACCGAAGTAGAAATTCACGAAGAATATTGGAAATATTTAAAGCAAAATTACGATGTTGAGTTATTAATAACAGGAATAGGTATAGCTCAAACAACTTTTTCTCTCACACATTACTTATGTCGACATCATGTTAACATGATGATACATGCAGGTATTTGCGGAACTTTTCGACAAAATTTTAATTTAGGTGATGTAGTTTTCGTAGAAAGCGATACATTTGCCGATTTTGGAGTAATCGAAAACCATGATTTTATTCATGCATCGAAAATTTTTCATGTTCCTTTATGGTACCATGCATCGCAAAATATCCCAATAAAATTGCCCCGAGTAAGAGGCGTAACCGTAAATTCATTGACAGCAAGTTCAGAAAAAGCAAATTTGTTAATCAATACTTTTAATCCTGATATAGAAACCATGGAAAATGCTGCTGCTATTTTTGTTTCACAAAAATTTGAAGTGCCCATTTTAACCGTACGGTCTATATCGAATTATGTAGGCGAACGCAACAAACAAAACTGGAACATTGATTTAGCCATTAAAAATTTATGGCTAATTTTGAAAAAAATTATTAACGTAGCCCATGGCTGAGTTATTATTGCATATTTCACCATGTCCTAACGATACATTTATTTTTGATGCATGGATTCATCAAAGCACTGTATCCTTTGCCACATACCCGCTAAAAACAAAGTTTTACGACATAAAAACACTCAATGAACTTGCTCAACAAGAAATTCCAGATATAACAAAATTAAGCGTATATGCGGCAGCTTCTGTTATTCCACAATATCAGCTTCTAACAACAGGGGCAGCTATTGGATATCGCAATGGTCCGTTGATTATTGCTAAGAAAAAGATGTCTGTTAAAGAATTACAAAATGCAACGATTGGAATCCCAGGAAAAAATACAACGGCATTCGCTTTATTAAAGATTTTTTTTCCTACATGCAACAATGTTAAAGAATATTTCTTTCACGAAATAGAAACAGCTCTAATAAATGAAGAAATAGATGCTGGGCTTATTATTCACGAAACCCGATTTACATTTGAAAAAAAAGGACTAATAAAATTGTTTGACTTAGGTGAGTTGTGGGAAGAAGCATATCATTTGCCATTACCATTGGGAGTTATAGCGGTAAAAAGAAATCTGCCACAACCTCTAAAACTTGCTATAAATGATTTAACGAAAACTAGTGTATGGTATGCTTTAACTCAGAATAAGATTTCTGAATTTGTTTTCACAATGGCACAAATAAATGATGAAAGCGTTATACGTGCACATATTCAATTATATGTAAATAATTTTACAATAGAATTGAACGATTTGGGTAAAAAAGCAATACAAGTTTTCTTTCGTGAAATTCAACGAATAAAGCTAATAGAACAAGATATAGATGAAAGTATAATATTTATATAATTCACTCACTTATGAAAAGCAAATTATTGTTACTTCGAAAAACCACTCCCCGTTGGATTGTATTTATGGTAGATATAATTATTTGTTTTTTTTCGTTACATGTTGCTTATTTGGTACGATTCAATTTTTCTATTCCAAAGCATGAGTGGGTATTGTACGTGAATTATGTTTTTCCAATAGTTATTTCTGTAAGGGCTGTTACGTTTATATTGTTTAAGTCGTATGCAGGAATGGTTCGCTATACAGGAATGGAAGATTCAATAAGATTACTTAAAATTATTAGTATAGGCTCGCTGTTATTTGTTGTTATTAACTTGTTAACTTTTCAATGGAAAGGAATATTTATAGTACCATTTTCAATTATCATTATTGAGTTTCTTTTAACTACTTTCTTATTAGTGTTTGTTAGATTGTTTATAAAAATGTATTATTTCGAAACAATACATTCAAAGTCAATTCGTACAAATGTTGTTATTGTGGGAAAAGACAATTTAGCCATTTCTGTAAAACGAAGCCTCGATAACGACATAAGTGTAAATTATAGAGTTATAGCATTCATTGATGTTCAATCGCAAGGGAAAGGTTTAAGGCTTGAGGGTATAAAAATATATCCATTAAATCAACTCGAATTGCTAGTTGAAAAGTATAATGTTCAGTCTGTTATTATAGCCGATGAAAATTTAACAAAGACGCAGAAAAGGGAAATAAGCGAAATGGCAATTAATCTCAACCTGAAAGTTTATGAGGTACCTTCATTAAAGACATGGATAAATGGTTCGTTGAATATTCAACAACTAAAGCAGATTAACATAGAGGATTTATTGGAGCGAGAAGTTATTCAACTTGATACAAAAAAAATTTCGTCACAAATAAAAGAAAAGGTCGTTTTGGTTACAGGTGCAGCAGGTTCCATTGGACGCGAAATAGTGATACAACTAACACGATTTGAGCCTCAATATATTGTATTATACGATCAGGCCGAAAGTCCTATGTATGATTTAGTGCTTGAACTTGAAGAAAAGTATAATTTTTCACGATTTAAATATATCTTGGGCGACATAACAAATGAGCAACGCATCGAATACATGATTCAACGGTATAAACCACATGTAATTTTTCATGCTGCAGCATATAAGCATGTCCCTGTAATGGAAAATAATCCTGCCGAAGCAGTACTTACCAATATTAAAGGCACAAAAATATTAGCCGACTTGGCACATAAATATCAAGTAGAACGATTTGTCATGATTTCGACCGACAAAGCTGTAAATCCGACAAATGTAATGGGAGCCTCGAAAAGAATAGCCGAAATGTATTGTCAGGCATTAGGTACAGTATCTGCTACTAAATTCATTACTACTCGTTTTGGAAATGTCTTGGGCTCGGCAGGTTCGGTTATACCCCGATTTAAACAGCAAATTGAGCATGGAGGACCTGTTACAGTAACACATCCCGATATTACACGCTATTTTATGACCATACCAGAAGCCTGTCAGTTGGTGCTCGAGGCTGGAGCTATGGGCAATAATAATGAAATATTTATTTTCGATATGGGAAAACCTGTTCGTATTATTGACTTAGCAAAAAAAATGATTCGATTGGCAGGTTTGCAAGAAGGCAAAGACATTGAAATAAAAATAACAGGACTTAGACCTGGTGAAAAGATTTACGAAGAATTACTCAATAACTCAGAAAATACCCTTCCTACTTATCATCCATTAATCATGATAGCAAAAGTTGCTCAGGTTAAATACGATGCCATATTGGCACAAATAAATCAATTGTTTGATGCAGTAAATACATACGATAATTATCAAATAGTTCGTATAATGAAAAATATTGTTCCCGAATTTAAAAGTAAAAACTCAATTTTTGAAAAATTGGATAAATAATTGATAATTGTTTAAAAAATCATTATTTTTGCAACGGGCAAGTCTTATACGACCAGCTCCCTTCGAACTCCCCCAGGTCTGGAAGGAAGCAAGGGTAGAAGGTTGTAGCGGTGCGATATAAGGAGCTTGCCCTTATTTTTTTTAACACTTGTACAATAAATTCGCAAAAGTTTAGTTATTTTGCGTAGATTTTTAAACATGAAATATCTTATTTTTCTAATTGTTGTTAATCTGTTATTTGTTGCTTGTTCAACAAAGAGAAATACTTTTATTAGCCGTTCATATCATAATTTAACTTCTCACTATAATGCATATTTTAATGGAAATGAAGCATACAAACAAGGTATAAAAAAAATAAATAACGATCCGAAAGACAATTTTTCGTTGATACTTAATGTTTTTCCATACTTAAATGACGAATCATACACTATAGCAACATCGGACATGCAACGTGCTAAAGATAAAGCGGCTATTGTTATAAAAAAACACTCTATAACCGTAAAACCCGAACGAAAAAAAGGAAATCTTACACCGAAACAAAAAGAATTTTACAATCGAACCGAATATTGCAATTGGGTTCCTGATAGCTGGCTCATGCATGGTAAAGCCAACTTTATTAACCACGATTGGTATGCAGCCGAAGAAAATTTTGAATACATAATTAAAGAATACTCATGGGATCCAATAAAGCATGAAGCGGCCATTTGGCTTGCACTGACGTATGTACAATTAACAAAATTTGAAGATGCTAGAGCCTTATTAGATAGGGAAGATGGCGATAAAGATTTTCCAAATAAATTAAGAAAATTTTTATATCAAGCTTATGCTCAGCTTCATATAAAACAATTAAATTACTCAGAAGCGATTGTTAAATTAACAACTGCCATTAAGTTGTCGAAAAACAGACAAGAAAAAGCCCGAATGTATTACATCTTAGCTCAATTACATCAGCAAAATAAAAATTACAGCAAAGCATCACAATATTATACTCAGGCAATAAAGTACAGCAATCGTTATGAAATGACTTTTAGTGCACAGATAAATAGAGCCACATGTTTCGAAGGTACAAATGCCGAATTTCTAAGAAAAGAACTCTTTAAAATGCTCAAAGATGATAAAAATATAGATTATCTTGATCAAATTTATTACGCTATTGCTAATTTATATTATAAGGAAAATCAAGTATCCGAAGCAGTTAAATATTACAAGCTGAGTTTAATAAACAATAAAACCAACAGCAATCAAAAAGCACTATCGTATTTATCATTAGGCGACATCTATTTTAGCAAAAAAGATTACATATTGGCACAAGCTTATTACGATTCTTCTATTACAATTCTCGATAATGAACATCCCGAATACAAACGTATAGAAAAACTTGCTAATAATTTATCGGTAATTGCCGAAAATTTGCAAATCATTCAAACAGAAGACAGCTTACAGAAATTAGCTAAAATGCCCGAAAAAGACCGTTTAAAAATTATTGATGATATAATTCAACAAATCATTGACCAGGAAAGACGTCAGCAAGAAGAAGAGCAGCAACAAGCCAATAATATGCTCTTTATGAATCAACAAACAATGAATCCATTAGCGAATCAAACGCAAGGAGGTAAATGGTATTTTTATAATCCTTCCATGCTAGCAATGGGTGCGGCAGAGTTTAAACGAAAATGGGGAAATCGTAAACTCGAAGACGATTGGCGAAGAAAAAACAAATCTGTTGTTTTAACTACTTCTGCGGAAGACACAACACAAAATTCGCAGATAAACAACCAGCAAACTGCTGCGAATAATCCTAAACAGCGAGAATATTACTTAAAAAATCTTCCACTTACCGACTCGTTAATGAAAATATCTAATCAGCGAATGGAAGAAGCTTTATTCAAATCGGGCGAAGCTGCTATGAATCAACTCGAAGATTATCATTTAGCCATAAAGCAATTTACAGAATTGGTCGAAAGATATCCTAATACATCGTATAAATTATTGGCTTATTTCGATTTGTATAAATTACATAACAAGCTAGGGAATACGGAGGCGGCTAATTTATACAAACAAAAAATCATTCAGGAATTCCCACAAAGCCAATATGCGCAGATGATTACTAATCCGAATTACTTAAAAGAAATTGAACAGCGAAATCAGAAAATAAAAAATTTATACGAAGAAGCCTATAATTCTTTTAAAGATAATGATATAACAAGTGTTTTCAGTTATTACCGAGTAGCCGATTCTTTGTACCATGATAGCCCCGTATATGTGAAATTCAAATTACTTAAAGCCTTATCTATTGCCAAGATGGGCAATTTCAATGACTATAAGAAAGAATTATCAGAAATTATAGAAAAATATCCTGGAACACAAGAAAAAAGCCATGCCGAACAGTTGTTAGCAACGATTAACAATTACGATCCCAATCTTTTGTTATCAATAAAGCAAAATAATAAACAAACGCCAAATGTAACTCATCTAAAACCTACGGTACAGCAAGATCAGTTAAAACCACAACAAGAACAGCCCAAAGAAGAACAAGACGATGCAATGTTTTCGTTCGATGAAAAAGATAACTGTCAGTTTGTAATTTTATTAGATAAAAATGCTGATATCAATCGTTTAAAATACAATTTGTTTGGTTATAATATAGATTACTTTAGCATGTTCGATTTTCAAATCATGCATGGTATTTGGAACGAACGATATTATTACATAAAAGTTTTTCCGTTTGCGAACTATACCGAAGCAGTTAAATATTACAAACATGTCAATAAAAATATTGACATTGTGTTCAGAAACATCAATGAGAAACAATATTATTATTTTGTAATATCCGATGCTAATTACTCAAAGTTGCAGGCAACTGGCGAAATTGAACGTTACATTAAATACTTTAAGAAGAAATATCTTAAAAAGAAGAATTCTTAAATATGACCAAATCACTATATATCTTATGGGTTGATGATGAAATAGATTTGCTTAAGCCATATTTTATCCTACTAAATAACAAAGGTTATACAGTAAAAGCAGTATCAAACGGAACAGATGCCTTACAAATTCTCGAAAATGAAAATTTTGATTTAGTAATTCTCGATGAAAATATGCCCGGTTTGAGTGGGTTAGAGGTTTTGTCGGAGCTTAAAAAGATTAATCCGCATTTACCCGTAATTATGATGACAAAAAGCGAGGAAGAAAATATAATGGATAGTGCTATTGGTTCAAACATATCCGATTATTTAATAAAACCTGTTAACCCGAATCAATTAATACTTGCTATAAAAAAAATTGCCGATAAAAACCGACTGATAACCGAAAAGCTACGAACGGATTATCTTACGGAGTTCAATAAGCTATCGCAGGATATAATGTTGGCCAATTCTATCGACGATTGGAAGCTGGTTTATAAAAAAATTACATATTTCGAAGATCTTTTTCAGCAAGTGAATGAAAAAGAATTAAGCGAAACATTAGAAAGTCAGCATAAAGAAGCTAATTTACAATTTGGCAAGTTTATCAAAAGCGAATATATTCATTGGTTTAATCAGAAAGTTGAAAAACCACTAATGTCGTCAAATTTACTTCAAAAAAAGTTTTTTCCCCTTATTTCAGAATATCAAAAAACGATATTGCTTCTTATAGACAATCTTCGTTATGACCATTGGTATGGCATGTCGCGCGAATTATATTCATTATTTAATATCGAAACAGAACTCTATGTTTCTATTTTACCAACTGCGACGTCTTATTCGAGAAATGCATTGTTTTCGGGTCTTATGCCATCAGAAATTGAAAAGATATATCCCGAAATTTGGCTCAACGACGACGAAGAAGGTTTAAAAAATCAGTACGAAGAAGAATTGTTTAATAAACAATGCATGCGTCTTGGCATAAAAGAGTCATTCTTTTTTAAGAAAATCATATCGAATAATGATGGAAAAAACTTTTTAAATGATTTAACCAATATTTTACAGAAATATCAGCGAGGTGTAATAATTTATAACTTCATTGACGTATTGTCGCATTCGCAAACGGAATCGAAAACAGTTAGAGAACTTGCCGACAATAATAGTTCATATAAAAGTACGGTTATTTCTTGGTTTGAACGTAGCCCTTTACTCGAAATAATTAAAAAATTACATTCGTTTGGCTATACTATTTTTTTAACTACCGATCATGGTTCAATTCGGGTCGAAAATCCTGTAAAAATAATAGGCGAAAGAGAAATTACTAAAAATTTACGCTATAAACAAGGCAGAAACATGAAGTATCCTGCCAAAGAAGTCTTTGAAATTTTACAACCTTCGTTAGTATATTTACCAAAATCTACTGTAGCAGCAACATATATTTTTGCATTGAATCACGATTATTTTGTTTATCAGAACAATTATAACCAATTTGTCAAATATTATAAAAATACCTTTCAACATGGAGGCATAAGCCTCGATGAAATGCTCATACCTTATGCTATTTTAACACCAAAGGAATGATTACTATTGAATATACCAACTTAGAAAATATAAATAAAGTTGCAAAACAATTATGGGAATATGGGAAAGGGATTTCTATTTGGGCTTTCTATGGCGAAATGGGCTCAGGTAAAACTACAATTATTAGAGAAATAGTTCGATATTTAGGTGCAACCACAGAAGCCAATAGTCCCACATTTGCTATTATAAACGAATACCCTTTAAATAACATACAATCGGTTTATCACATAGATTTGTACAGAATACACCATATAAAAGAACTTGTCGAAATTGGATTTGAAGAGTATTTAAGTTCTGATAATTATATTTTTATTGAATGGCCTCACATCGCCGAACCTATTTTACAACATTATAAGATATTCAAGATAGAATTAAATATGGATACCAAAGGTAACCGATGGATGAATGTTTACGTATAAAGGTTAAAAAATTTTGAAACATGGCTCAAAAAAAACAAACGTTTAAAACAGATGTACTAAAAGTTACCGAATTATTAACTCAGGAAGAAAAACTTGCCATAAAAAATCGTTCAAAACGTTTTGTGATTGGTATTCCCAAAGAAGAAAGCAACGAAGAAAATCGTATTGCACTAACTCCCTTAACAGTTGATTTATTAGTAAATAATGGTCATGAAGTTATCATACAATCAAATGCTGGCAAGGCTGCGAATTTTTACGATTATCAATTTAGCGAATCAGGGGCAATAATCGTAAATCATAAAGAAGAGGTTTTTTCTCAAGCCGACATCATTTTAAAAGTTTCGCCACTTACAGATGCCGAAATTGGTTTAATGCACGAAGATCAGCTGCTTCTTTCTATTTTACATGTACATACCAAAACTCGTGAATACATACAGCGGTTGTGTCAGAAAAGAATAACTTGTATTGCATTCGAATATCTTAAAGACGAAAACAATTGCTATCCGATAGTGCGTTCTATGAGCGAAATAGCCGGCAATACTTCGGTACTTATTGCCGCTGAGTATTTAAGTAATGCACATAATGGGAAAGGAGAAATGCTTGGCGGAATAACAGGTGTCAATCCATCCGAAGTTGTTATTATTGGAGCAGGTACAGCAGCCGAATATGCTGCTCGAACAGCTCTAGGGCTAGGAGCCATAGTAAAAATATTCGACACATCGGCATACAAATTAAAACGATTACAAAACAATTTAGGACAACGAATATATACTTCTGTTATTCATCCGGTTGTTCTGGCTAATGCTCTTAAAACTGCCGATGTTCTTATTGGTGCCATGCGAATTCTCGAAAACAAACCACAATTTATTGTTACCGAAGAAATGATTAAACTCATGAAGAAAGGAAGTGTAGTTGTAGATATTAGCATCGATCAGGGTGGTTGTATTGAAACGTCGAGGTTAACTACTCATCAAAGCCCTGTTTTCGAAAAGCATGGTGTGATACATTATTGTGTCCCCAACATACCGTCGCGTGTTGCTCGAACTGCATCGTATGCTCTTAGCAATATTTTAGCTCCCTTCATTGTGAACTTGGGAGTAGCCGGATCAATTACTCAATTAGCCAAAGAATTTAGTGGTTATAGAAACGGTATTTATATTTACAATGGTATGCTTACCAATCAATTTATTGCCGATTTGTTCGATTTGCAATATAAACCCATTGAATTGTTCTTAGCAGCACTTTAAAATTTAATTATTGCACTTGCCATAATGATATTGTTTGCTTGGGGGTAGTAACCTATCATATGTTCCAGCTTACCATTATAGAAGTAACTATAAGCCCACCCGTGCGAAATGAAAACGTCGGTTAGTAAGTTTTTGGCCGATAATTGCAATTGAATTTCTTTACACCATGCAGGATGTAAATAATAATTTATTAAAAGGTGGACATTATTGTAAGAAGGAATCTTTACAGCTGATTCCTGAATATTGCTTAAATATTGCGAACCAACATATTTATACATAGCTTGTATTACCAAATTTTTCTTAAAGGAATATTGTAATATCGAATTAGCAATAAAATTGGGAGAAAAAGAGATGTCTGTATTTTTATATTCTTTTGAAATTTGTCCGCCATTATCCCAATCATCGAAATATGCCGTAAACGATTGTATTTTATTTTCGCTAAGAGTAGCATTATTTATCCATTGAATATTTTTGGTAACATTGATTCCAACTTCCATTTCAATACCACGTCTAAAACTTCTTTTAACGTTAGTGTTAATAGGTGTTCCTACATTGTTTATTTCGCCTGTCATAACGAGCTGATTAAAATAGTCCATGTAGTATAAGTTAATATTCAACATGGATCGTTCACTTTTAAGCTGATACGATAATTCATAATCGATCAATCGCTCGGGTTTGGGTATTTTGGCCGAATCGGCATCGGTAAAATCTGAACGAGCAGGCTCTCTATGAGCAGTTGCAATAGAAAAATTAATATTCTGATTATTGTTTACAATGTATTGTATCATTGCTTTAGGGTTAAAAAAATGATACACATGGTGTTGGTTCAAGTATCTATATTCATCTTTTCCTTTGATGTAATAATTTATAGTTCGATATTGTAGGTCGGCTGTTAAAATTAATTTTTCTGCCGCATGAAAATTTATTTTCGAGAATACATTTGCATCAAACTTATCGCCTGTTCCAAAGTACCAACGATACGATGGTAACGAATACGGTAAGAATTGAGCCCATATAACATCTCCAAAATGTCGTCCTTCATAACGATTGATGCCGGTTCCTATTGTTGCATTTATTTTTTTCATTTTGTGATTGATAGATGCAATAAAACCGTAAAAATCGTTATCGAGCCACTTTTGATCGATGAAATTTGTATGAGTTATCGTATCGTTGTTGAAAATTACATTCGGAAGATTGTATTCCGAATATGCTTTATTTTCTCTGAAACTTTCGTAATAACCTTTACCATACGTATAATGAAGTGCTGTGTGCAAATGGGTATGATCTGAAAGTTCTTGGGTATAATGCAACTGGTAATGGCTTTGCCAGTAATTATCGGTTTGATTGCGGTAGGTATATGGATTAAAAGTAGGGCGAGTAGCAAATGAATCTTTAGGTACGCCAGCCCATGCTTGATATGTTTTTTCGTAACCCGAAAAGTTGATAAATTTTACCATGCTTTTTTCTGAATAATAACCAGCTGAAAAATAATATGACTTTAAATCGCTAAAAGCTCTATCAATGAATCCATCAGTATAAATCTTTGATAAACGCACATCTACCGAAAAACGATTATTTATTAGTCCGCTTCCTGTGTTGACCATAAATTTTGATGTATTAAAACTACCATATCCGCCAAATAGTTCTGCAAATGGATCTTTATTCAACGATTTTGTTTGTAAATTGATGGTTGCACCAAATGCGCCCGCTCCATTGGTAGAACTTCCAACACCTCTCTGTATCTGTATGTGATCGGTGGAAGAAATAATATCGGGTAAATCTACCCACCATACGCCGTGCGATTCAGCATCGTTTAAGGGAATGTCGTTTATAGTTACGTTTATTCTGCGTACATCACTACCTCGGATGGATATTCCTGTGTACCCTATACCGGTTCCTGCATCTGATGTTGAAACAACCGATGGTGTATAACTGAGCAAATATGGAATATCCTGAATAGTTTGCTTTTGTTGAATAGTCTCTTTTGATATGTTTTTTATGTTTCCCGAAGATATGTCATTGTTACGTGTGGCTTGAACTATAATTTCATCGGCAATTAAAGGCGAGCGTTTTAAAGAAATAAATATTGGTTGCATATTTTCTCTAACTTCAATTTGTTGTGAATGCGTTTCATAGCCTATAAAACTTACTTTGAGGGTATATGTTCCAGTCTTAATGTTTTTTATAGTAAATTCACCTTTAGTATTTGAAAAAGTGCCAATGAACGTGTTTTCAAGCACAATATTTGCCATTGGCAAAGGATTGTTCTCTTCGTCAGTAACTTTACCCGACAAAGTAGTTTGCGAACTTACCAATAAATAACTAAACAAGAAAAAACTTAATAAAGAAAAAGCCTTCATAGCACTAACATTTAAGTTTGACAACTAATTAATTGTCAATGGAGTCTTAAAATTCCCGGCTCGGCATTACCCGTCCCGGTCCAAAGGGTATGATCTCAGCCCGTTGTATTAAGGCACCCCATTGATGATATGCAAAGGTATAAAATCTTTTTTTAAGTTTCAAAGTACTTAATTAAGTATTTTGAATAGCAAAATGTTAATGGTGTATATAACTGCGTTGTAAAATGAATTTTTTCAGAATTATTACTGATAAACATCATGGTATTTTATAGTTAAAGTCGAAAAATTTGCAAAATAAAATTGTTCCAATATGCAAAAAATTGAAAAGCATCCGATATTAGAAGTTCCCAAAAATGAAAAGACTACTTTTACATTTAATAATCAAACAATTGTAGCTGAAAAAGGCTTTACTATAGCATCTGCATTACATCAGGCAGGCTTTCCTGTTCATTCGCATAGCCTCGATAATCGAAATCGTAGCCTCGAATGTGGAATAGGTAAGTGTGGAGCATGCGAAATGCTCGTTGATGGTGTTATACGAAGAATTTGTATAACAAAAGTTGATAATGTAAAGCAAGTATCCGAAATACCTCGTAATTACCAACCTGCTGTTATACCGTTGAAAACCGATCAACCTACTCGTGTGTATAAAACTCAGGTGGCGATAATTGGTGCCGGTCCAGCAGGATTGGCAGCTCGCGAAATTTTGAATGAGCATGGTGTTAGCAATATTGTCATTGATAATAATTCACGCATTGGTGGTCAGTTTATTATGCAAACTCACCAGTTTTTCTTTTTTGAAAAGGAGAAGAAATTCGGAGGAATGCGTGGTTTTGAAATAGCCGAAACTCTTGCAGGCAACGACCACAGTGGAATATTTTTAAATTCTACCGTTTGGGATATTTTAGAAGGGAAACGTTTGGCAATTAAAAATATTCAAACTGAAGAAATTTATTATGTCGAAGCAGATGCTTTAATTGTTGCAACCGGTGCAGTGCCTTTTATGCCTGCTTTCGAAAACGACGATGTGCCCGGTGTGTATACTGCAGCGGTAGTACAAAAGATGATGAATAACGAGTTTACCCTTCTTGGTAAGAAAGTTTTAACTGTAGGGGCAGGAAATATTGGTTATCTTACTTCGTATCAACTGATGCAGGCAGGTGCAAAGGTTGTAGCTATTATTGAAGCACAACCTAAAGAAGGAGGTTTCCCCGTACAAGCCAATCGTGTGCGTCGTCTTGGAATTCCTATATTAACATCGCATATATTACTAAAAGCTATTCCAAATAGCGATTACACGGGGATAACAGGTGCAGTAATAGCTGAATGCAATAATTTTGAGCCAATTGCTGGAACTGAAAAAGTTATCGAAGGAATAGATGCCATAAACATTTGCACAGGATTAGTACCCGACGATCAATTACTAATTAAAGGAAATGAAGTTTTTGGAAGATTATGTTATGGCGTAGGTGATGCAATTCGAATTGGCGAGGGGACAAGTGCTGTGCTCAGAGGCAAACAAGCAGCATACGAAGTTCTCGAAGCCCTTTCAGTTAGGTACAACTATCAACATTATTTAGAAATATCGAAAGAATATATCGACTCGCAACAACATCCTGTGAAAGTAATAGATGCTCCGTTTTTTCCTTCGCACGATAGAATGCAAAAACCTTTTGTTCTTATAGATTGTTTGTATGGTTTTGCATGTAATCCTTGTGCATTTGTTTGTCCTCATGGTGCTATTTCTAAATCTTCTACCAGTACTGTTCCTAATATTGATTTTAATAAATGTACTGGTTGTATGGATTGTGTGTATCAATGCCCCGGACTTGCTATTTTTGGCTACCATTTACCCAAGCAATGGTTATTTTTACCTATTGAATACTTTGCTGAAGAAGGGAAGGAAGTTTATCTTGTAAATAATTACGGTGAAATATTAGGTGAAGGAATTATTGAAAAAATACTCTATAAACCCAATAAAACTAATATTGCACGTGTGCGATCTTTAACCCTTGACGGTGAAGCACTTACTGCAGTTCGTGGATTTATTATTAAAGAAGAATACCCCAAACCTTTATCTATAAAACCTTATGATGGAGGTTTTGCCGAAAAAACTTACGTTTGCCATTGTGATGATGTTACTATGACTGAAATTCTTGAAGAAATTGGCGATCGCAAGTATATATCCGTTGATGAAATTAAACACATTACTCGTTTAGGAATGGGGGCATGTAGAGGAAAGCGTTGTATTAAACGATTGAAACAGGCTATAGCAAAGCATAATATACAGATTATTGGCGACGCTACTCCTCGCGGACCACTTTCCAATCAGTTAACAATGGGCGAGCTATATCCACGAACTATAAAAGAACAAATAATTGTACATAAAGAACCAAAAAAACTTAAAGTTAATGTTCTTATTGCGGGGGGTGGCATTGCCGGAAGTGCTTTGTTTCGATATTTTGCCGAGGCAGGTTACAAGCCTTTATTGTTAAATTACGATCGCGGAGCCTCTTGGCGAAATATTGCTGGCGGAAGACCTGCTTTTACTGTTCCAGAAATATCTGATATTGCCACCAATAATCTCGAAATCTTTAAAGAATTACAACAAATAAAAGATATTCATTTTCGTCAAACAAGATACGTTACATTTGCTCATGACGAAGCTACTTACAGAGCTCTTGAAAAATCTACCGAATGGAGCGATGCATTTTTAATTGATAGAAAAGATTTTGTAAAGTATATATCACCTAATTTTAATCCAAATATATCAACGTACGAAGCAGCTCTCATAACAAATAATTGTTGGCAAGCTACGCCCGGTATCGTAATCGATTTGTTGAGAGCCATTGGTATTGAAAAGGGTGGATCAATATGGGAAGATTCTCAATTGCTTGATATTGAGAAAAATGGACAGTATTATTCTTTAGTAAAGCATCATGATGGTGATTACTATCGCATAGAATCTGATTTCTTTGTAAATGCCTTAGGGCCAAAAGCCGATGAATTTGCTCGCAAGTTAGGTATCGAAACTGGCCTTTATCCTGTAAAACACCAGGCTTTTATTACACGTCGTTTACCTATGTTAGGTTATGATGGCAAACCTCTCGACATGCTAATTGACAGAAGAAAATATAAAGGATTTTCGGCAGTGTATGGTCAGCAGTTAGCCGAAACAGGACAAATTATTGGTTGTGCATCACCAGCAAATGATTTTATCGAAACCGATAAAAATTTAAAAATAAACTCGAAGGATTTTATTGAAATTGTTTCCGAAATATTCGTTAACTGGATACCACAGTTGTCTTCGGTTGGTTTTCAGGCAGTATGGTCTGGCTATTATGTAGAGCCACGGTATATTATCGATCCTGAATTAGGCTTGTTTGTAGGACTAAGAGGGCATGGCTTTATGCTCAGTCAGTACTTGGCTAAGCTGTATGTTGATAAGCTTTCGGGTAAATCTGTTCCAGCTTATTTTGAACGGTTAAAATTAACAGGCGACGGATTACCCGAAACGGCATTTAAGTAGAAAATTCTATAATTTGTAATATTCGTTGCCATACATCCCAATTTTGATTGCCAAACTGATGGTAAACATGTATGAATGAAGGATTTATTTGCTTGTTGCCATCAATAAAGTAATTGCTCAAATGGGGATGGGGGTAAATGTGTGGCTTATAAAAATCGGCAATAAAATTAAATGCTTCGGGGAGGGTTGGGTGTTTTTCCAATTTAAGCTGAAACATTGTGGCAATGAGTGTTCCCTGATCACGCGTTTTCCAAATAGGATTCGAAAATATTTTCATGGTATTATTATACCACTGATCTAAAAAAACATGCGATTGCTCGTCAAATAAAAATACTCCTCCATTCCAGTGATGGAAATTTTCTGGAATATCGAGCCCAAAATCTTTCATTAGTTGATCCTTCAAATGATTGCATTTGTTTTCTCGAATATAGCGTCTATTATGCGTGTCATACCATTTTCGTTTTATCCAAGAAAAACGATATCCCTGTTTTTGGATTTCTTTATGGTACAATGCAAGTATTGGATATTTGAAATGTTCGTCAATAATCCAGGTTTTGTTCTTTATATCAATAGCAATATTTTCTGTTAATTGCTGAGGACGAAAATACGAAAAGGGTAAGACGGTGATGAATTTCAACAGATAGCTTGGCTTTGAATATAGGAGGTGAGTATATTTAAGCAATTTTCTATAAAAAACGTTGGTGTAATCTGCTGGAAAATTATACTTAAATAGTGCGTTTGAAACTGCTTGTTCAAAAGTTTGTTTTTCATGCAAATAAAGGTTCAAACAGTTGCAATTTATGGCGTAAGGGCTAAAATAAGAAATTGTTTTATGGTCAAGAGCAAATGTAATAGGTGGTTTGTAAAATTGAAAAATTTTATCACAATTAGAATTTAAAGCAATAACATCGCTATCTAAGTAAGCATATAGTTTCCCTTTAGGTAAGATACGATGAAGTGAAGTTTTTATCCAAATGCTTGCTTCATGGTGGTTCAATTCGTGAGGAGTATCGATATGAATAATATTGTGGTGATTTATTTGGTTTTCATTTCTTTTTAAATCGGTAACAACTATAATTTCTTTGGTTGAGAATTTTTTTAAGGCATGAATCGAAAAATTAAGTGTTTGAATATGTTCATTTTTTCCACAAACAACAAATACAAATGCTTCGTTCGTATCGATTTTCATTTATTTGCGATCTAAACCAAAGCTTACACTTATTACATGTGAATATAAGGCAGCCGAAGCATTACCAATATCAGTAAATGCATAATCGATACTAAATGTTTTATGTCTTATTCCAGCACCTATGGTAGGTTGAACGTTTAAAGTATATGAATTTCTTTCGTTGTAAGCTTTTTGTATGTTAAAGATTCCGGTTCGAATAAAGAATTTTTTTTGATATGAAAATTCTATTCCTGTATGGGGATCGATGCTGGCAAATGAGCTTTTTATGAGTGTATTACGTTTTCCGTCGAAAGTAATATCGGCGTTAATTTCACTTAATAAAGAAAATTTATCATTGAACTTATATTCATAGGCTATTCCAGCCATTAATCTTGGACGTGTAATTTCAAAACCATTTTGAGGAATTTCGTTACCGGTATTAAGAAAAGCTTCGGAAAATGTTTCGGTATTGTACGACCAAGCAGTAAATGTTGATGTTGCATCGCGTAATGTTAGGCCTAATAAAATAGAACGATATTTATATTGTGCAGCAATATCAAATCCAAAGCCCCATGCAGATGCAAACTCGCCTACAATGCGCCGAATAATTTTTACATTTGCTCCCCACGTAATATTTGTCGGGCGATTAAATTTACGGGCATAACTAAATAAAAAAGCATAATCGGCCACAGAAAACGAACGAAGTTTTGAAAAATCAAAATTCCCATTAGCATCAACAAGGTCTAAGGTATTGGGTATATCGTCGACACCAAAACGCAAAACACTTATGCCAAAAGCCGAAGAATCGGTATTTTTTATGGCAACTGCACCAAAATCGTATTTAGCCAGTCCGCCAAAGTACGAAGAGTGCATGACCCCTAAATTGATATTATTTGATAATAATAGCAATCCTGAAGGATTCCAATATCCCGAATAAATATCTGATGAACTTGCCAAAACGGAATTACCCATCGACAAGGCTCTACTTCCTGCACCTATGTTTAAAAATTCATTGCTATATTTTTGTCCTGTCGCATTAAAATATATTGCTATGAAAATAGCTGTTAGATATATAATTTTGAGCTTCATAATAAAAAATTCATTCAAAGTTAATGAAAGTTATACATTTTTTAATATGATACCATATAAAAACATATTTTTGCATAAATTATTGTGATGTCATGTTCTTTTTACAGTTAATCAAAAAAAATATTCCTAACTTTCTTACCCTGTGTAATTTATTGTTAGGTTTATTCTCTATTGTTGCTTCTGTCGAAGGTTATCCTGTATGGGCAGGTGTGTTTATCATTATTGCTGCCATATTTGATTTTTTAGATGGTTTGGCTGCACGATTATTGCATGCATATAGTGCCATAGGCAAACAACTCGATTCGCTTGCCGATTTGGTTAGTTTTGGCATTGCACCAGCTTTTATTATTTTTAGTTTATTAAAATCTGTATTACTTATTTCGCATATTGAACATGATGATTTTACAATTTCAAATGTTTTTGTTTTATCAGTTCCATTTATTTTAGTGTTATTTTCTGCGTTAAGATTAGCTCGGTTTAATGTTGATGAAAGACAAACTACCGAATTTATTGGCTTGCCTACACCTGCTAATGCTTTATTTTTTGCATGGCTTCCTATTATACTTAGCAATTACAATATGTTTGCTTTTTTTATTATATTAAACATAAAAACTTTAGTCATAATTACTTTGCTTCATTCCATTCTCATGGTATCGCCCTTTCCTTTTTTTTCACTTAAAATTAAATCGTTGAAATGGAGCGATAATCAATGGCGATATGTATTTCTTTTACTATGCATTGTGATGATTGTTTTCTTTAACGTTTATAGTGTACCTATCATAATTTGGACATATATTTTATTTGCAATAATAAAATATTTAAAGAAAATAATGTATAGTAGTGCAAAGTCTGATTGTTAACTGAAAACCATTATATTTGCAAAAATATTTCGATTATGAAAAATGCATTATTAAAAAATTCGATGAACTTTGGTGCTTTATGTGGAATAGTAATTATTATTATTTCATTATTGTTATACTTATTGGGAGCAAATTCTAATTGGCTGAATAGTATAATTATTTTTACAATCTTTATAGTTATATTGTTTGTAGGAACAAAATATTATCGCGATCATTATGCCAATGGAATGATATCGTATGGTCGTTCGGTTGGCTCTGGCGTTTTAATAAGTCTTTTTATGTCTATACTTGTTGCTTTTTATATTTACATGTTTTTTAAACTCATTGCTCCCGACGAATTGAATAAAATTTTTGAGCAGCAAGAAGAAGAATTATACAACCGCGGAATGAGCGAAGAAAAAATTGATATGGCTATACAAATGGTAAAGAAATTTACGACACCTTTGACTATGGCCGTAGGAACGATTTTATCATATACATTATGGGGAACCGTATTTTCCTTAATTATTGCAATATTTGTTAAAAAGTCGGGCGAATCATATCAACAAATAATGCAAGAAATTGAAAATGATATAAACAAAGAAAATGAATAACGCGTATATGTTACAAATTTCGATAGTAATACCACTGCTTAATGAAGAAGAATCTTTACCCGAGCTTATCGAGTGGATTACAAAAGTTATGAAACAACATAATTTTTCGTATGAAATAATTTTAATAGACGATGGAAGTACCGACAACTCATGGCAAGTAATTGAACAATTAAAATCGCAATACAATACTATTAAAGCCATAAAATTTTTAAGAAATTACGGAAAAGCAGCTGCATTGCAAGTAGGATTTACCGAAGCACAAGGACAGGTGGTTATTACTATGGATGCCGATTTGCAAGACAACCCAGAAGAAATACCCGAGTTGTATAGAATGATTGTTGAAGATAAATACGACTTAGTATCGGGTTGGAAAAAGGTAAGACACGATCCGTTATTTTCGAAACGATTGCCAAGTAAATTATACAACTGGACAGTAAAAAAAATAAGTGGTATCAACTTGCACGACATGAATTGTGGATTAAAAGCCTATCGTCAGCAAGTTATTAAAAGTATAGAAGTTTATGGCGATATGCATCGGTATATTCCTGTTTTGGCAAAGTGGGCGGGTTTTAAAAAAATTGGCGAAAAAATAGTAAAACACCAAGAACGAAAATACGGAAAAAGCAAATTCGGATGGGAACGATTTGTTCGCGGACCACTCGATTTATTGTCGGTTAGTTTTATTACACGTTTTGGACGAAGACCGATGCACTTTTTTGGTCTATGGGGAACCTTTATGTTTATTGTCGGAGGATTTGTCTCATTTTATTTATTAGCCGAAAAAGTATATAAATCGTTGCATAATATACCAACTCGGAATGTTACCGATCAACCATTATTTTACTTAGCACTTTTGGCTATTATTTTGGGAGTTCAGCTCTTTTTGGCGGGATTTCTCGCCGAATTAGTAACCAGAAATGCTTCCGATAGGAATAAATATCAAATAGAAAAAAAAATATAATATATTTTTTATTATCTTAGCAAAAAATTTATATGAATTACAAAAATTATCTTTGGTTAGTACTCATGTTAATTTCCCTTACAGTTAATTCGCAAACAAATCAAGAGCAAGCAACTACGTGGAATAAATTTGTACATGTTGAAATTCATGGGGTACTTCCCAATAGTAAAATAAAAGAAAATTTACCCATTCGACAAAATGTTAGCAACAATACCTATGGTTACGATAACGAAGCAAAAATAATTGCTACAACGAATGGGCTGGTGTTTGGTTCGAAAATAGAAATATACAATCAACAGTTAAAAGTAAGTTTATCGACAGGAATTAAATATTTTAATTTTCATTCAACAATAAAAGGTAAAATGTCTGATAATGCCGACTATTTTTATTTTCGATATGTATCTGATGTTCAAGAATCGCGTTTTGCACGTGTAAGAAGTATTAAAGAGAATCAGCAATTTTTGTCTATACCGCTCGAATTTCGATATTATTTTTTTAATCGAAAGATTTATTCTTTTTATACAACTTTGGGTACCGACTTGGGCATTAATGTCTATCATAAATTAAACGTCGTTTTTGCTAAACCCGAGATGATTTCGGCCAAAGCCGAAGTATTGCAAACAATTGATCAAACTTATGATAAATTCTATTCTGCAACGAATCTATCTATTGGTTTTAGATATAATTATCTCAATAAAGTTGGCTTCAATGCAGAATTAAATCTTTATTCTTCATTACTCGGGCAAAGTAATTTTATTTTATCTGAAGCCAGCAGGATAGCTTCGGTAAAAGCAAGTATTCGTATTCCGTTAACATTAATAAAACAATAATATGAGCAAAATAACAGCCCTGTTTATAGCTATAATATTATTAAACGCATGCAAAAAACAAGACGAATATATTTTATCGAAAAGTATATTCATAGAAG
This sequence comes from Bacteroidales bacterium, assembly GCA_026417155.1. Taxonomy (GTDB): domain Bacteria; phylum Bacteroidota; class Bacteroidia; order Bacteroidales; family GWA2-32-17; genus Ch61. The sequence continues at coordinate 54,295 of JAOADU010000064.1, forward strand.
ATCCTTATAATCCTGGTCTTCCCATATATTCCGAATGGGGATATAATACTTTTGGAGCATATTACGATAGAATACCGTTTCGTTCAAGCGATGATCTTGTACCTGCCAAAGTTTATGTCAATAACGACACATTACACTTCATTTTGCAAGGAATACATCAATATAATTTCATGAGCTTAAAATTTTCAATAAAAGGATTTTCGCCGCAAAATGAATTCGAACTAACAACTTTAAACAATGTCCATATCAACTTAAAAGATTCGGGAAGAGCAGTAGTTCTTAAAAAAGGAAGTTCAAGCTACAACTTAACGATTTTGGAAGGAGAAATTCATTTTAAAAAAGCACAGAAGCTTTTCGTTGACAATGAATTGTATAAAACTATTTTATGTGGTACCTTTCGATTAAAAACATTTATGGATAATGAACCCATTTCAATATACAATGGTAGATTTGATGTAGGAATAGGATACGAAAATTTCTTTAATTATTAACGCTATAAACGCATTCAATTACAATTATAACGATGCTTTTTGCCGATATTAGCCATTAGTAAACGATTGTAAGTAATATTTTCAATTATACTCTAAAAAACAATCAAATATATTACAATCGAAATATTTTCATGAAATTTGTAACAAAATTTGGATCGAAATAAAAAGTTTTCTATATTTGCAATGACTTTGTCAGGTTCCTTGAAAAACTGAAGAAAAGTGCGTGAAACATTTGTTAAAAAGTGTTAAAATGATAATGTTTCACGGCGACGAAAATGTTAAAAAAGTGTTAAAACAGCTCATATTATGAGCATTGTTATATGGGGCTGAAACGATAAATTTAACACTTTTTAACATGTTACGAAAAATTAAAATGCTCATTTACAGCACTTTTGAATTTTTGAACACAATACCTGTAAAAGTCCAACGTCCATTAAAACAAGGATTGCGACCATCTATTAATTTTTCTATTTCTTCTATTATTTCTTTGTAAAAG
>JAOADU010000072.1 GCA_026417155.1 Bacteroidales bacterium
AATGATTTTGAAATAACAAATCCAGACCTTGTCATTTGCCATATAGACCCCTCTGCTACATTTGAAATGGAGCTTACTGTCGACAAGGGAAGAGGCTATGTCCCAGCAGAAGAAAATAGAGTGGGCGAGCAGGTGATTGGATACATTCCTGTAGATGCTATATTTGATCCTATCAAGAAAGTAAAGTATAGTGTTGAAAATACACGGGTTGAGCAACGTACAGACTACGAAAAACTTATTCTTGAGATAGAGACAGACGGAACTATTCATCCAGAGAAAGCCTTAGAAGGTGCCGCCAATATCCTGATGCAACATCTGAGATTGTTTACAAAACACCAAGACTTTGCACCTGTAAATGTAAAAGGAGTAGAAGAAACGCCTATTGATGAGGAATACCTACATATGCGTAAACTACTCAAGACATCGCTTGCCGACCTCGACCTATCTGTACGTGCTTACAACTGCTTGAAAGCTGCCGATGTGAAAACATTAGGAGACCTTGTCAAACTAGAAATTTCAGACATGATGAAATTCAGAAACTTTGGTAAAAAGTCGCTTACCGAATTAGAAGAATTATTGTCAAGCATGGGACTCATGTTTGGTATGGATATATCGAAGTATAAATTAGACAAAGATTAATAGCAATGAGACACGGAAAAACTGTAAATCATCTTGGTAGAAAAAGTGCCCACCGAAAAGCTATGTTGTCCAATATGGCTGTTTCCCTTATTTTACATAAAGGTATAACAACAACGGTGGCAAAAGCAAAAGCTCTTAAATCGTTTGTAGAACCTATTATAACAAGAGCCAAAGAAGATACTACTCACAACAGGCGTGTAGCATTCAGTTATTTAAAAGATAAAAAAGCAGTGTCGGAGTTATTTAAAGAAATTGCTTTAAAAATTGCCGATCGCCCCGGAGGATATACCAGAATATTAAGATTAGGGAAACGTGTTGGTGATAATGCCGAAATGTGTAGAATTGAGCTTGTAGATTATAACGAAAACATGTTAGCAGCAAAAACTGAAACAAAGGCAACGAAAAAATCTCGTACTCGAAGAGCAGGAGGCAAAAAGAAAGAACAACCCAAATCTGAAAAAGAAAATAAAGAAAACAACACTAACGAAAGTACAGAATAAAAAATTTGTCATTAAAGCTATAAAAGCAAAAGAGACTCATGAAAGAGTCTCTTTTTTTTACTCATAAAAGAAATAAAAAAACCCACATTTTGCAATGTGGGTTATTATTTTTCCCGTTGTCCCGCAGGGATTCGAACCCCGACGTGCAGATCCAGAGTCTGCTGTGCTACCATTACACAACGGGACAGGACGTTGTCCGACTAGGATTCGAACCTAGACAGGCAGAACCAAAATCTGCAGTGCTACCATTACACCATCGGACAATTTTTTAAAGAACCAAAATTCGGCTGCAAATATAGTAGATATATTTTATTTATACAAACAAAAAATGAAATTTTATAGAATTGCTTATACATTTTGCTTGTATATAAGATGCCATTAATTTAATGCATACAATACAAATATTCGAAAAAATACAATTCGAAATGATGTGATATTTAATTAACTACATTTTGAATACCCACAATTCTGACAAGTTAGGCAACCTTCTTTGTATACTAAAGCATCTTGTCCACAATTGGGGCACATAGCACCTTTTTTAGGTTTAGCTCCATCTGGGATATAGCGTTTTAAGGCTCTGGCAACTCCAGTTTTCCATGTATTTATGCTATCGTTGTCGAGTTGTAATGATGATACAAGGTTAATAACATCGGTAATTGGCATTCCATATCGGAGTACTCCGGATATTAATTTTGCATAATTCCAGTATTCTTTATCGAACATGCGAGAAAGTCCTTCTATTGTGGTTTTGTATCCATGTTTATCTATGTATTGAAAATCATATCGTGTATTCCCTTCTTCATCTTTATTTTTAATAATGTATCCTCTCTTAATAGATTTGGGAATATTAAGTGCATCTTCTTCATCGAGTCCTGTAAAGATTTCATATGGTTTGCCATCTAATATTCCTACAAATGCAATCCATTTTTCATTGTTATTGTGAAATCTTACTACATCGGCTTCTAAAATTTGAGGACGCTTTTTAACTTCATATGGCAAGGTTTCGGGTGCTGTGTTTTTCTTTTTATCATTTGAAATGAGTACTCCCGAACGACTGCCTTCGCGATACACGGTTATTCCCTTACAACCGCTTTCCCATCCAGTTTCATATACTTTGGCTACAATTTCTTCACTTACGTTTTCGGGTAGATTTACTGTTACGCTTATGGAATGATCGACCCACTTTTGTATTTGTCCTTGCATTTTAACTTTTTGCACCCAATCTACATCGTTGGCTGTGGCTTTATAATATGGCGATTTTTGTATTAATTCTTCAATTTGCTGATCGTTGTAATTTTTTACTTCTTCAAGATCATAGCCATTATTTTCGAGCCAAGTAACAAATTTATGGTGAAATACGGTATATTCTTCCCACGAGTCGCCAACTTCATCAACAAATGTAACTTTAACGTTTTTATCGTTAGGATTTACTTTTCTGCGGCGTTTATAAACAGGTCTGAAAACAGGTTCAATTCCAGATGTAGTTTGAGTGAGTATGCTTGTAGAACCTGTGGGTGCTATTGTAAGCAACGAAATATTGCGTCGTCCATAACGTGTCATTTCTTTATATAACTCTGGATCTGCTTCTTTTATGCGATTGATGAATGGATTTTTTTCTTCTCTTTTGGTATCGTAAATAGGGAAAGGACCACGTTCGCGTGCTGTATGTACCGAAGAGCGGTAAACTTCTATGGCTAATGTTTTATGTACTTTTGTTGAAAATTCAATGGCTTCTTCGCTTCCGTAGCGAAGGCCAAGTGCAGCTAACATATCTCCTTCTGCAGTAATACCAATGCCTGTTCTTCGTCCTTGGATGGCTTTAATTCGTATCTTTTCCCATAATCTTCGTTCTGTTTGTTTTACTTCGTCCGATTCGGGGTCGTTATCTATTTTGTTGAGTATAGCATCAATTTTTTCAAGTTCAAGGTCAATGATATCGTCCATGATGCGTTGTGCATAATGTGCATGTTTTTTAAATAAATCAAAATCAAAGAATGCGTTTGGAGTAAAAGGATTTACAACGTAGCCGTACAAGTTAATAGCTAAAAGGCGACAACTATCATATGGACATAATGGAATTTCGCCACATGGATTAGTTGCAACAGTTTTAAATCCAAGATCGGCATAACAGTCGGCTACAGATTCGCGTATTATTGTATCCCAAAAAAGAATTCCTGGCTCTGCCGATTTCCATGCATTATGAATAATTTTTTTCCACAATGCAGCAGCATCTATTTCCTTTTTAAATTTTGGATTAGGACTGTCAATTGGATATTGTTGTGTATATGGTAAGCCATTAATAGCTGCTTGCATGAATTCATCATCGATTTTTACGGAAACATTAGCTCCAGTAATTTTGCCCTGTTCTAATTTAGCATCAATAAAACTTTCGGCATCGGGATGCTTTATTGAAACAGTAAGCATTAAGGCTCCTCTTCGTCCATCTTGGGCAACTTCACGAGTGCTGTTGCTATATCGTTCCATGAATGGCACTAAACCTGTTGAAGTTAATGCGCTGTTTAAAACAGGACTTCCAGATGGTCGAATATGGCTTAAATCATGTCCCACTCCTCCACGTCTTTTCATTAGTTGTACTTGTTCTTCATCAATTTTCATGATACCACCATAGGAGTCGCTGTTTCCTTCTAAGCCAATTACAAAGCAATTTGAAAGTGATGCAATTTGAAAATTATTGCCAATGCCCGACATTGGGCTACCTTGAGGAACAATATATTTAAAATCTTTTAATAATTCGTATATTTCTTGAGCAGACATGGGGTTGGGATATTTTTTTTCGATTCGAGCAATTTCATTAGCTATGCGCCAATGCATGTCTTCGGGGCTTCGTTCATAAATTTTGCCTTGCGAATCTTTTAGGGCATATTTGTTTACCCAGACTTTTGCCGCTAACTCATCGCCATTGAAATATTCCAGAGCTCCCTGAAAGGCTTCATCAAAAGTATAAGTCATACGTTTCTCATTCTGAGCAAGTTCAATTTTTTCCATACTTTTGTTATCTACTATTGTTTCCATTTTACAACTTAATTAGCGTAATAATCAATATCCTAGCGATTATAAATTCGTTGAGCAAATTATATCATTTTAATTTTTTTTTCTAATTAAGTTTTGAACAAGATTATTAACAACAAGAAATAATTAACAAAAATACTTGAATATGAATTACATAAAATGCCTGTTAATAAGTACCAATAATTGTTAATATGTTGAAATATAGATACATAATAATTTTCTAACAATTAATTGTTGAAAAATTAACACTTAAATCAGAAGTTTGGCAAAATTTTCTTTTCGAACAATTTCCACAGGTTATCATTGGGTACAGGTGCAGTTACAGATATAGTAATATGATGAATAGGGTGTACAAATTCAATATGACGTGCATGAAGTGAAATACTTAAATCACGATTAGCTCTCCTGAAACCGTATTTGACATCTCCTTTAATAGGGCAACCAATATGTGCTAGTTGGCACCGAATCTGATGATGACGTCCTGTATGCAATATTATTTCCCATAAATGATATCGATCAGAATGTGCAATAATGGAATAATTTAGAATAGCTAATTTGGAATTTTTTGTATTGGTAGCAACAACATACGATTTATTTTTTTTCTCGTTTCGTAATATGGTATGTTCGAGACGACCCGAAGGTTGAGGTGGTATATTGGCAGTAATAGCCCAATAAATTTTCTTAATGTTTCGTTCTTGTTGTAAACTGTTTAAACGCGCAAGGGCTTTACTTGTTTTTGCAAAAACTACGACTCCACTTACGGGTCGATCAATTCGATGTAATACCCCTAAAAAAACATTTCCTTTTTTTTGGTCGCGTTTTTTAATAAACAATTTAAGTTCATCTTCAAGCGACGATAGATTCTCCTTGTCGGGTTGAACAAGCTCGCCCGGCATCTTGTTATATATTAAAATGTGATTGTCTTCGTATAAAATTCTTTCGGCTTGTATCATGTAACAGCAGACTTATATTGATGAAATCTTTGTTCGCTAATAACACCAAGAAAATGGAGTTTTTTGTACATTTGACCAAAAGAAAGCAGTTTTAAGATTAAAAATGCAATAATAGTACGCGACAAAAAAATAATCCAAAAATTTCCACCAACAATAGCAAACAAAAGCGAATCTTCTATAATAGCATGGGCAAGCACTAAAAAAACTGTAATTAACGAAGCATCTTTATGGTTGATTACGCCTTTTTTAGCAAACTGTAGCATAATTCCCGAGCCATAAATAATTCCCAGAAATAAACCAACAAGCCAAGGCACAATACCCCCAGCAGAAAGCCCGAAAAATGAGCCGATGTTACAAATATATGGTTTTATGAATTGTACGAACGACCATTGTCGCAGTGTATCATAAAGAAATTGCAATAAAAATACAAGCAGCCAAATTTGAATGATAGTTGTAACAATGCCCATCAAAATATTGAACCAATCAATGTTGTCAGTTCCCTGTAAATAAGGATTTAATACAATTCCTTCAATATTTTGAGGAAGTAATAAATTGGCAATAATTCCTGAAATTAACCCTAATAAAATTCTAAATAATGCAATTCGATATGTGGCAAATCGTAATTTTATAAGTATTCCAGTTTCAATAATTAAACTATGAGAAAAACCAATAATAATACCTAAAATAGTTATTTCTCTGACAGTCAGATTCAATGCGGGAATAGTTGCAATACCCGCGTAAACGTTACCGAAAAATGAAGCAAGAATAGTAACAGCAGCTTTACCTGGCAGCCCCATTGCTTCCATTACTGGCAGCATGTATGGGCTAAGCCAGTCGAAAAATCCGTATTGTTTTAATAAGGTTGCCAGAATAGATAAAGGCACATATACTTTAATTAACGTCCAACTAACTTCATTGGCCGAAACAAATGCAGTTTTAATGGTATTTGCTATTAGTTTTTTTATTTCCATGCTCAAAGGTATAAATTTTAAGGCTATCAAAATTTCACCGAATAAATTATCTTTGCAGAAAAAAACATGAAGCTATTATTATTTAGTAACTCAACTAATGCCGGCGAAGAATATTTTACATATCCTTTGCCTCACATTAAAGCCTTTTTAAATGGCATGAAAGCAGAAAATATAATTTTTATTCCGTATGCTGCAGTTACATTTACATACGATGAATATGAAGAAAAAGTAAACAATCGATTACAATCAATAGGATTAAAAGCAATTGGGATTCATCGTTTTCAAGATAAATTTTATGCAATAAAAACGGCAGATGTGATTATGGTAGGGGGTGGAAATACTTTTCATTTATTAAAAGAATGTTACGAACACAATATATTAGATGCTATTCGCCAGACTGTTTTATCGGGGACTCCATATATTGGATGGAGTGCAGGTAGTAATTTAGCTTGTCCTACAATATGTACTACGAATGATATGCCTATTGTGCAACCATTAAGCTTTGCAGCTTTAAATTTAATTTCCTTTCAAATAAATCCTCATTACTTAGATGCAAATCCCGAAGGGCATGCAGGCGAAACACGTGAACAACGAATACTGGAATTTTTAGCTGCAAATCCTAATAAAGTTGTTGTAGGGCTTAGAGAGGGATGCTGGCTAACTGTTTGCAACAATAAAGTTGTGTTACATGGCAATAAAACAGCACGTATTTTTAAATACAAGCATGAACCCATCGAGCACCAAAGCGAGAAAGAATTAAATTTATAAAATAATATTTTGATATTTGCTAAAAAAACTTTACGTTTGCACCTTAATTTTTTGGAATAATAATTTGTTGTAAATACTAAATTTAGAGACACATGCAAAATAAAGGTTTCATTAAGTTTTTTGCGATAGCGTTGGCGTTGGCAGCGATTTTTCAGTTGTCGTTTACATTTGTTGTAAAAAAAGTACAAAGTGATGCACGTGAGTATGCAAATGGCGACCCAAAAAAGGAAGCCTATTATTTAGATTCTATTGCCAATGAGCCAGTGTACAATTTTTTATGGTTAAAAAAGTACACATTTCGTGAATGCCAAGAAAAGGAAATAAATCTTGGCTTAGACCTCAAAGGTGGAATGAACGTTACGCTGGAAGTATCGTTAGTAGATGTATTACGTTCATTAGCCCATTACACCACCGATTCAACTTTTAATAAAGCTATAGAAAAAGCAAAGGAATTACAAAAAAATAGTGGAGAAGATTTCATTACATTATTTGGAAAGGCTTTTCAGCAATTGGATCCCAATGCAAAACTGGCAGCTTATTTTATATCTAAAGAATTAAAAATTGATTTCAACACACCAAACGAAGAAGTTCTTAATATAATACGCAAAGAAGCCGATGGAGCTATTAATAATTCATATAATGTATTACGCAATCGAATTGACCGTTTTGGTGTTGCACAACCCAATATACAACGATTAGCAAATTCGGGAAGAATCTTAATTGAACTGCCCGGAGTAAAAGACCCCGAACGTGTGCGTAAATTATTACAAGGAACGGCAAATTTAGAATTCTGGGAAACATACGACAATCAGGAAGTATATCCTTTGCTCGAAAAAGCTAACGAAGTATTAGCTCAAATTTTAACAACAGAAAAAGATACAAGCAAACAAGAAAAAACAGATTCACTCACTGCAAAGCAAGATACATCGGCAAATTCATTGCTAGAAAAAATTAAAGCACAGGAAAAGAAAGATACTACAAAAAAAGATGAAACAACACCTGAGCAATTCAAGAAAAATAATCCGTTATTTGCAGTGCTGTATCCAAGTGTTGATAATGATAAACGCCTCGCCAAAGGTGCTGCTGTTGGTTTAGTATTAGCTAAAGATACTGCGACTGTTAACAAATACTTGTCAATGAAACAAGTAAAAGCATTATTCCCCAGTAGTCTCAAATTTTTATGGTCATACAAACCTTTAAAAAATACGCAGATTTATCAGCTTATAGCAATAAAAGTAGATCCTCGAAAAAATCAAGCGCCATTAGATGGTTCGTATATTACATCGGCACGGGTTGAATTTAATAATTTAAACAATGAGCCTGAAGTATCTATGTCGATGAATGCCGAAGGAGCAAAAGAATGGGCATTATTAACTCGTCAAAATGTTGGCAAACAAATAGCAATTGTGCTTGATAATTATGTATATTCATTTCCTGTCGTTCGCCAAGAGATTAAAGGTGGTAATTCGTCTATATCCGGAGGTTTTACTCTCGAAGAAGCAACTGACCTTGCTAATGTGTTAAAATCGGGTAAATTGCCTGCTCCTGCTGTAATTATCGAAGAAGCTATTGTAGGTCCTACTTTGGGTAAAGAAAGCATTAATGCAGGACTTATTTCGTTTATTATTGCATTTGTACTGGTGCTGTTATACATGATTGTATTTTATGGCAAACCAGGTCTTATTGCCGATATCGCTTTATTAACCAACGTATTTTTCTTAATTGGTGTATTAGCTTCGTTAGGAGCAGTATTAACATTACCTGGTATTGCGGGAATTGTGTTAACTTTAGGTATGGCAGTTGACGCCAACGTAATTATTTATGAGCGTATTCGCGAGGAATTAAAAGCTGGCAAAGGCATAAAATTAGCTTTATCCGATGGTTATAAAAATGCGTATTCTGCAATTATTGACGGAAACGTAACCACCATAATAACAGGTATTGTATTATATGCTTTCGGAAGCGGACCTATTCAGGGATTTGCTACAACTTTGATTATAGGTATTCTGACATCATTGTTTACAGCAATATTTATATCACGTTTAATTTTTGAATATGGATTTTCGAAAAATTGGACATTTGTTTTTGATACCAAAATAACGCGTAATTTCTTAGATAAAACAAATTTAAACTTCATAAATATGCGTCGTGTGGCGTATATTTTTTCATCTACAGTGATTGTTCTGGGTATAGTAAGTTTATTTACTCGAGGCTTGAGCTGGAGCATTGACTTTACGGGAGGAAGAACTTATGTTGTTCGTTTAGATAAAAACTTAAAGGTTTCTGAAGTTCGTGCAGCTTTGGCAAAGGAATTTGGCGAAGCTCCCGAAGTAAAAACTTTTGGTGCCGATAACCAAATGCGTATTACAACAAAGTATTTAATTAACGAAAATACAGCAGAGGCAGATAGTATTGTAGAAAGAAAACTATTTGAAGGATTAAAACCATTATTTGTAAAGCCTATTACATTTGAAGATTTTAGTAGTTCTTCACGTGTAAGTGAATATGGAATTATGAGTTCTACAAAAGTGGGACCTACTATTGCCGATGATATAAAAGTTGAAGCAGTAATTGCATTAGTTTTAGCTTTAATAGCAATATTTATATATATTGCTATCCGTTTTCGTCAGTGGCAGTGGGGATTAGGTGGTGTCATTGCACTATTCCACGATTCAATGTTTGTTATCTCATTTTTCAGCTTTTTCAATGGAATACTACCATTTAATCTCGATATAGATCAGGCATTCATTGCAGCACTTCTAACTGTGATAGGATATTCAATTAACGATACAGTAATTATTTTCGACCGCATTCGTGAATATAGAACATTACATCCACGGTGGGAATTACCCTTTGCTATTAATACTGCTATAAACTCTACTTTACGACGAACAATAAACACTGCTGGTACAACTATAGTAGTTCTTATAGCTATTTTCTTATTTGGAGGTGAGGTTCTTAGAGGGTTTATTTTTGCTTTGTTAGTTGGAATTGTGATCGGTACGTATTCTTCGGTGTTTGTTGCAACACCTATTGCTTACGATATCCTTAAAAAGAAACATAAAACTGTAAAAGATTAAGGATTAAATAAAAAGATTGCAAAAGCTGTTCAAAAAAATGAACAGCTTTTTTATTTTCTATTGAGAAAAATTCTGATGTACGAATGAATACGGTCGGTTAAATCATCAGAAAGGTTTAATTTCCACGCCAACAAAACATAGAAAATGAAAATTAATACACTTCTTAAAAATAAATCAATATAAAAAGGTGTTACTTTCGGAATCGTACTGCTTGCTAAATAAACTAAGGCACCACAGGCAATAATTATAATAAATTTATAATTAAATGGCTGCATGCCATATTTTTTCCATAAAAAGACCCAACGAATTGCATTGAAAACAAATAAGGATAAAGCACTGGCAAAAGCGGCTCCTTCAATTCCATATATGGGAATGAATATCGCATTTGTACCAATAATAATGATAACAAAAATAAACATAAAAAGACTTTGTACTTTATAAGATGGCGAAGTAGCAATGATAGTATTGTTTATACCTGTAGACATGTCAATAAAACTTCCTAAGGCAATCCAAAATACTACCCAGTGAATATGTGCATATTTGTCGGGCAATAGTTGTAACAGATTATCAATATTTGCCCAAATACCAATAAATAAAAGCAATGAAAAAATCATTTGATTGATGCAACTTTTATAGTATATTGAAAATATGGTTGTTAATTCATTTTTTTTCCATGCCTCGGCAATAACAGTTGATGAAATTTTTGTTAATGCTCGCGAAGGCATCGAAATAATTACACCAAAAAAATAGGCAATAGAGTATATACCGGTTTGTGATAAATCTAAATATTGTTGAATCATAATTTTATCAATGTTGGATACAATGGTGCTCGAAAAAACTGTAATTATACCAAATATGCTTACCGAAATGATTTCTTTTTTCAGACGCTTATCAACAACAGACGAATTCCAGTTAAATGAAATGCTACGTTCGAGAATCAGTTGAATGAATAAAATAATTGTTGGTAAGGTTAAAGCTATTACGTATAATAATACAAACCTGTTGAATGAAAATTGATAAAAAATGTAAAGTCCTATGAAAATTATAATGAATACACGTTGTAATACTTCTTTGAGAAATGTTCCTCTAATGCTTTTGTATAATGCTCTGGAATATGTATCAAAAGAATTAAAAAGTAAGGTAGCGAGTATGAGGGGAAATACATAAAATCCTAATTTACTAAAAAGTAAATCGCTCGTTCTATCCATTATAATGAAAAACCAAATGGCGAAAAGAAAACTTGATATCAAAAAACCAGTAAGAATAACTTTGAGCATAAGACCGAAATAACCTTCATGCTTATTTTGTTCGTTTCTGAAATAAGGGAATAATCGAATGGTAACATTATCAAAACCCAGATTAGCAAATTGTGCAAAAAGTAACGAATATGCAACTAAAACATTTAGCAAACCAATCTGTTCGGGCGAAAAAAACCAGGCTAAAAGTACTAAATTAGTTAGAACTCCTAAGGCAGCACCTACGTAAGTGTAAAAGGTTCCCCACATGGTTTGAGTTCGAATGATGCCCATGGATTAAAATAATTGAGTTAAACGAATAGCTTGTTCTTTTGTAGAACAAGTTGTTAATAGTTCTTTTCTTTGTTGTATGTGTGTTTCTTCAAAGTTAATTTGCATAAGCATAGATATGTTAATTAAAAAGTCCTCTTTTTCGTTTGCAATGTAACAAAGTTGCTCCATTCCTGTGTTTGCTACAACAGCTTGGTTAGCTATAACAAAGCGTCCTTTATATAGGCTATTGAGAAGTTTTAATTTCATTCCTTGGGGATAAAAAGAATGAATGATATGAATATGTGCCTCGGTAATAAGATTATCTATTTCTTCGGATGAAGGGTTACAAATTAAACTAATGTGCTCGTATTTTTTGATTGACTGAAGAATTTGTTCATTGGGTTTATTGCCAGCAATAATCGTTTTGTATTTTATTTTCGATATGACATGTTCTAATAACCACACAACACTATGTATATTTTCTGGAACCGATAAATCGCCGTGTATTAAAATATAATTTCCTTTTCCTGGCTTGCATGTAACTTCGTTATTTCCATGAAATGGATAAATTAAAGCAACATTGGTAAAATATTGCTTAAAATATGCTTTATCATTCGGAGAAATGGTTGCAATATAATCGGCATTGGCAAGTGCCTGTAATTCGTATTTTCTGAGTTTATGTGATTCGAGCAAAAAGTAGAACCGTTTAAAAATATTTTTTTCAGTTATAGATAGCCCTTGGTAATATAAATACTCAATATTGTGTGTACGTACAATAACTTGATGATTTTTCAGTGCATTTTTGTAAACCCAATACGTTGTGTGTATTCCTTCAAAGATTATACAACCATCATGTTTATTTAAATTGATAAGTAAGTTTTTATTTTTTCTAGAAATAACTATAAATGGTAATGGCGAGAGTAAATGCGTGAATAATTTTTTTCGACGATAATAATAAACTTGTTTGCAATATTTGGTTAATTCTTTTTGTTCACCACGTCCGTAGTCAAAAGCATGTAAAATAATTTCGTATCCAAGTTCGTGTAAACTTTTTATTTTAAAAAAAACATCAATTACCCCACCATAGTTGGGAGGATAAGGTACATTGAACGATACTATTTGAATAATTTTACTCAACGTTTATCACAAAATTAAACGTTATTATGCTTTAATAATTATATTTTTCTTTCCAACATGATGATAAATATTTTCTATGTTCCTGTTCGCGGGGGTTATCGGCAGGATTGTAAAAACAAGTGCCACTAATTTCTTTTGGCAAATACTCTTGATTGACAAAATGTTTATCGTAATCGTGCGAATATTGATAATCTTTTCCGTAATTCAAATCTTTCATCAATTGAGTGGGTGCGTTTCTTATATGTAATGGAATGCTTAAATTTCCCGACTTTTCAACTTCTGCCATAGCTTTTTCAATAGCAAGGTAGGCAGAATTACTTTTAGGAGATGATGCTAAAAAGATAGAAACTTCCGATAAAATAATTCGTGCTTCGGGCATTCCAATTTGATGTACAGCATCAAAAGCCGATTGAGCAAGCATAAGTGCATAAGGATTTGCCAAACCTATATCTTCGGCTGCTAATATAACAAGTCGTCGGGCAATAAATTTAACATCTTCGCCAGCTTTTAGCATGCGTGCAAGATAATAGACAGCAGCATTGGGATCGCTTCCACGAATAGATTTGATAAAAGCTGAAATAGTGTCGTAATGCTGATCACCTTTTTTATCGTATTGAATAAGTTTGGTTTGTAGTGTGGTTTCTACCAATTGGTTAGTAATAACTATATTTTTGTTATTTGTAGTATGGCATATCAATTCAATAATGTTATACAACTTTCGGGCATCACCATCGCTAAATTTTACAAGTGCTTCGTATTCTTTTATTTCAATAGAAAGTTGCGATAAATAAATATCGGTTGTAATGGCTCTGGAAGCTAATGTTTTTAAATGTTCGGATGTTAATGGATATAATACATATACTTGACACCGCGATAATAAGGGGCCAATAACTTCAAAAGAAGGGTTTTCGGTAGTAGCTCCGATCAATATAAACATTCCGCTTTCTACAGCATGAAGGAGCGAATCTTGTTGTGATTTTGAAAAGCGATGAATTTCATCGAGAAACACTAAGGGTGGTTGTTGGTTAAATAATGGATTTTTATGAATATGCTCAATTACTTCGCGAATGTCTTTTACCGAAGAATGAATAGCGCTTAAATAAAAATATTTTCTATGTAATTGATTGGCAATGATTTGTGCTAATGTGGTTTTTCCTACACCTGGTGGTCCCCAAAAAATCATAGAACTTACGTTTCCGTTTTCAACCATTTTGCGTAAAGCCGCTTTTTCGCCAACGAGATGCTCCTGACCAACAAATTCAGCAAATGTCTTTGGTCTAAGTCGTTCAGCTAAAGGTTGCATATTTTTATTTCAAAGATATTGTATTTATTTGAAATCTTAAATTTACAATAATACAATTTCTTGGTTATCTTCTGACAATAATTACACAACAAATACTGTGATAAAAAAGTTTAATAACTCTGTTAAAAACTAAATTTTATACTTTAGTTTAGTCCTATTATCTTTGTCAGTAGAATGAAGCCGAATAAGTCTATTTTACAGCATTTAAACGATCAGCAAAAGGAAGCTGTTGTTAATTACGAAGGTCCAACTTTGATAATTGCTGGTGCAGGTGCAGGAAAAACCCGTGTATTAACTCACCGAATTGCCTATATGTTATCTGACGGTATTTCGCCCGAACGGATTATGGCATTGACTTTTACCAATAAAGCTGCCGATGAAATGAAAGAACGCATAGGCAAGATGGTTTCGTACAATATTGCTCGAAGATTATGGATGGGGACATTTCACAGTATTTTCAGAAAAATTTTGAAAAATGAAGCCGAAAAATTGGGATACATTTCCAACTTTAGCATATATGACACCGATGATAGTCAAAGTTTGATAAAAAGTATTTTAAAAGAACTTCAGTTATACAATAATGATCGGTACAAGCCCAAAGATGTTTTATCTCGTATTAGTCATGCAAAAAATAATCTTATCACAGTCGAAGCTTACAAAAACAATAAAGCTATATTAGAAAACGACTATTTTAAAAGAATGGACCAAATGTGGTTGATTTATGAACGATATCAACATCAATTAAAGCTTTCCAATGCAATGGATTTTGACGATTTATTGCTAAATACGAACATTTTATTTCGCGATTTCCCCGATATTTTAACAATATATCAACATAAATTCGATTATATACTTGTCGATGAGTATCAAGATACAAATTATGCACAATATCTAATTATCAAAAAATTGTCCGATAAACATAAGAATTTATGTGTAGTAGGCGACGATTCGCAAAGCATTTATTCGTTTAGAGGTGCCCGTATCGAAAATATTCTCAACTTCAAAAAAGACTACCCTAATTATAAATTATTCAAATTAGAACAAAATTATCGTTCTACAAAAACAATTGTAAATGCTGCTAATACATTAATAGAACATAACAAAGAACGAATTCCTAAAGTTATTTTTTCGGAAAATGAAGAAGGAGAAAAAATAGAAATATTAAAGTCTTTAACCGAGGTTGAAGAAGCGTATGTTGTAGCTAAGATTATAAACGAATTGCACAATCAACAACACATTCCTTATCACGAAATGGCAGTTCTATACAGAACCAATGCACAATCGAGAACTTTTGAAGATTCGCTTCGTCGTTTATCTATACCGTATAGAATTTATGGAGGGCATTCATTTTATCAGAGAAAGGAAATTAAAGATGTATTAGCATATTTACGTTTATGTATAAATGAATATGACAGCGAATCATTAAAACGAATAATTAATTATCCTGCCAGAGGAATAGGCGATACTACATTGCAAAAACTTGAAACGTACGCTCAGCAAAATTTTATACCATTATGGGATTGTCTATGTAATGTTAAACAAATAAATTTATTTACATCGGGAACTATCAATAAAATTGAAGAATTTGTAAAGTTAATAACAGAATTAAAAACAGAAGTAACGACAAAAGCAGCATTCGAATTTACCGAGAAAATTATTGAAAAAACAGGAATAAAAGCCGAGTTAGAAAAAGAAAAAAACAAAGAAGAAATTGAACGTATGTTCAATGTGCAAGAATTGCTAAATAGTATAAAGGAATTCGAAGAAAATTTTATAGAAAATTATCAGATACAACCAACAATAATTGACTTTTTAGAACATGTATCGCTGCTTACATCACTCGACGAAAATAAGAAAGAAGATAAAAACGAAAGTAGAGTTACACTCATGACAGCTCATTCGGCAAAAGGACTTGAATATGATGTAGTATTCATTGTTGGAGCTGAAAAAAATAAATTCCCGTTAGTCAATGTGTTTACTATTGATGAAAATATTGAAGAAGAAAGAAGATTGTTTTATGTAGCAATGACACGTGCACGAAAAAAGTTGTTTATTTCATTTTCTGAACAAGTTTTAAGGTGGGGTAATATAGAACCAACTAAGCCATCGCCATTTATTTCTGAAATAGATTCTAAATTTTTAAATATTCCCTATAACGACGATAATATTGGTAAAGTCAAAGAACGAAAAATTTTTAATACATCAGAAATAAAACCTGCATTGAAAGTTGAGAAAAAATTTGTACCTTTGGCAGAAGCAGTTCAAAAAAAGACAACGTCATCGAATCTATTTAGCCATTTTAAAACGGGTGATGTTGTTTTGCACGAGCGCTTTGGAAGAGGAGTCATATTAAGGATAGAAGGAACCGACCACAATACAAGAGCATTGGTAGATTTTGGAAATTTAGGACAAAAGCAATTGTTATTAAAATATGCAAATCTGACTTTATTAAATTAACATTTAAGTTATATGATTGATAAAAAAATCTATTACAATACTCAGCGCGAACCATTGCATTTGCCTGAGTATGGCAGACATATACAAGGTATGGTTGAATACATTAAAACTATACAATCGAAAGATGAACGCACAAGGTTATCTCACGTTGTTATTCAGGTAATGGCTAATATGACGCCACAAATAAAAGATAATCCCGAACATAAAGCAAAACTTTGGAACCAACTGGCTCAAATTGCCAATTATGAGTTAGATATTGACTATCCTGTAACCATACATAAACAAGAAGATTTTAAAAAATATAGAAAAAAAATCTCTTATCCCCAAAAAAATACACAATTAAAGCACTATGGCAATATTTCAGAACAAATGGCCAAAGCTATATCGCAACTACCCGATGGCGAAGAAAAAAATCAATTGATAATATCCCTTGCCAATCACATGAAGAAGCAATATTTACTGTTTAACAAAGAAGCCGTAAGCGACGAACAAATTTTATCCGACTTAAGAAAGATGGCCGACGACGAAAATCTTACCTTACCCGAAGTGAAACTTAATGAAACTCGCGATATATTGTACAGAAATAAACCAAAACAAAACAAAAACAACAATCACAAAAATAATAAACGTCGCAATTTATGAGCACATTTATTGTAGAAGGCGGCATACCCTTGAAAGGTGAAATTCATGTTCAAGGTGCTAAAAACGAAGCTTTACAAGTTATTTGCGCAACTCTACTCACGCAAGAAGATATTATAATTGAAAATGTTCCTGAAATTCTTGATGTACTTAAATTACACGAACTACTAGAAACTCTTAATGTAAGCATACATAAAATTGACCAAGGGAAATTTGTTTACAATGCCCGAAATGTAGATATAAGTAAAGTAAATACTACAGAATTTTATCAAAAAGCAGCAAAATTAAGAGGCTCAATAATGGTTGTTGGTCCGTTGCTCGCTCGTTTTGGTTATGCCATTATTCCTAAACCCGGAGGCGATAAAATAGGACGCCGACATTTAGATACCCATTTCTTTGGTTTTGAAAAGTTGGGAGCCAAAGCTACCTATTTATC
Source organism: Bacteroidales bacterium (assembly GCA_026417155.1). Classification (GTDB taxonomy): domain Bacteria; phylum Bacteroidota; class Bacteroidia; order Bacteroidales; family GWA2-32-17; genus Ch61. Next base: position 17,422 of record JAOADU010000072.1, read on the forward strand.
TGCCGAAAGCTTATTTAAAGTAGAAGCTAAAAAGCTCATTGGCACATACATGTTGCTCGACGAAGCGTCGGTAACTGGTACCGCAAACATAATTATGGCCTCAGTTCTCGCACAAGGAACTACAACAATATTTAATGCAGCATGCGAACCATACATACAACAGCTATGCCGCATGCTAGTTAGAATGGGTGCCAAAATTGAAGGCATCGGATCTAATTTGCTCACTATACATGGAGTATCTGAGCTTAAAGGAACTTCGCACAAAATTTTGCCCGATATGATTGAAGTTGGCAGTTTTATAGGTTTAGCGGCTCTTACCCAAAGCGATTTAATTATTAAAAATGTTGGATTTAAGCACTTGGGCATCATACCTCAATCGTTTAAAAAATTAGGAATTCCTGTTGAGCTGTATCAAGATGACGACATTCATATTCCACCTTTAGAACATTATGAAATTGAAACATACATGGATGGGTCAATTTTGACCATATCCGATGCTATATGGCCCGGTTTAAGTCCCGATTTGTTGAGTATTTTTTTAGTGGTAGCGATACAAGCTAAAGGTAGTGTACTGATACACCAAAAAATGTTCGAAAGTCGTTTATTTTTTGTTGACCGATTGATTGAAATGGGAGCTCAAATTATTTTATGCGATCCACATAGAGCTGTAGTTATAGGACACAATAGGCAAGTACCGCTTAATGCTATTGAAATGAGTTCGCCCGATATTAGAGCGGGCGTAGCGCTATTGTTGGCTGCACTTTCGGCAAAAGGTATTAGCAAAATTCACAATATCGAACAAATAGATCGTGGTTATTTGGAAATTGACAAAAGATTAAATAATATTGGAGCAAAAATTAAAAGAATTTAGCGTATGAGTAAAATCCTTTTTCTCTTCTTAGTTGCCTTAATCGGAATAAGTTATTTCACACCCATTACATTATCGCAAGCAAAGTTGTATGGTCAGGACAAGAAAACAAAAGTTCCGATTGGAACGGAAGTTGGCAACAAAGCTCCTGAATTAAAATATAATAACCCAGAAGGGAAGGAAATAGCACTTAGTTCGTTAAAAGGTAAGATTGTTTTAATAGATTTTTGGGCATCGTGGTGTGGTCCTTGCCGTCGCGAAAATCCATATGTGGTGGCAGCATACAAAAAATATAAAGACAAAAAGTTTAACAATGGTAAAGGTTTTACCATATATAGTGTATCGCTCGACAAAAGTTTAGAAAGTTGGAAAAAAGCTATAGAACAAGACAGCCTCATTTGGGAAAATCATGTAAGCGATTTAAAATACTGGAATTCTGAACCAGCAAAGCTATATGGCGTACAAGGAATTCCTATGAATTGGTTAATAGATGGTAACGGAATAATCATAGCTAAAAACTTACGTGGCAAGGCACTTGAAGAAAAGTTAGAATCATTAGTCAAAAAATAGTATGCCATATATTTATGATTATCCACGACCTTCGGTGGCAACTGATATAATAGTTTGTACTGTAGCTAAGCCTCATCATATTTTACTTATTCAACGAAAAAATCCCCCATACGAACACATGTGGGCATTACCGGGTGGATTTATGGATATAAATGAACGACTTCATGATACAGCAAAAAGAGAATTATTTGAAGAAACAGGTATAAATGCCGAACAATTGAATTTTTTTGGAGTGTACGATGATATATTTCGCGATCCCAGAGGAAGAACTATTGGAGTGGTTTATTACTTATTACTTCAAAATTTTATTAAACTACATGCAAATGATGATGCAAAAGATGCTCAATGGTACAATATTGAAAATTTACCTCCACTTGCATTCGATCATAGTTTGATTATTAACGACTTTAAGCAAAAAATATTAACATATTGTTGATAATCTTGATTTTGTATTGTTAATTTCTTTTATTAGGTTTCAATTTACCGACGTGTTTGTGTATTACTTTTAATTACAAAAATGTATTTCATGAAATGGAAATTATGTATAATAATGCTCTTGAGCATACATAGTATTCATGCGCAACCAACCTACAAATTAACTTCATTAAAGGAGATAAATTCAAGTAATTTTTTATCTGAACCGGAAGCATTTCTCGATCAATATCATTTCGAACAAATTGTAAAAGAAAGAATTGAAAAATTAAATTATCAAACTCCTATTCAACTTGAATATAATGAAGCAGTAAGGAAATACATTCAATATTTTTTAACTGAGAAAAAAGAGTGGTTAAAAAACTGTATTCGATTATCGAATTATTATTTTCCCATTTTTGAAATGTATCTGGATAAATATGAATTACCGTTAGAGTTGAAATATTTGGCAGTAATAGAATCGGGTTTAGATCCTTTTGCACGTAGCAAGTCGGGAGCTGTTGGTTTATGGCAATTCTTGTATCCAACATCACAATTATTAAACTTAAAAATAAATTCATTTATCGATGAGCGTCAAGATCCCCATAAATCTACAGAAGCAGCTTGCAGGTATCTCGAGTATTTATATAATATATTTAACGATTGGCAATTGGCTATAGCTGCATATAATGCAGGACCTACTGTAATAAAAAATGCAATTTTAAGAAGTGGAAATAAAACGACATTCTGGGAAATTAAACCTTATTTATCTGTTGAAACGCAAAATTATGTCCCAGCTTTTATTGCGGCAAATTATCTAATGACTTATGCTAATGAATATCTTTTGAATGATCAAGTAAGTTGTTTGTATCAACATCAAGTAGATACCGTGATGGTTGATAAGCCATTGTATTTAGGCGAAGTTTCTAAAACATTAAATATTCCTATAGAAACACTTAGGTTTTTAAATCCACAATATAAGAAAGATTATATTCCTTATTCTTTTAATCCTATGCCAATTGTGTTACCAAAAGAAAAGGTAAGCGAATTTATTAAGCAATCGCAAATGTTATTTAACAATTCAATACCTCCGTCAGCAACGACAAATGTTACCAATAGAAAAGTTATTAATTATGTTGTAAAAAAAGGTGATTACTTAACAAAGTTGGCGGTAGAATTTCGTTGTTCACCCGAAGATATTAAACGATGGAATAATTTAACTTCAAATGAGCTTACCACGGGTTCGGTACTTACGATTTGGACGGTTGATTTGCAATAAAGCAAGTTTTTTCAGTAAGTGTATAAAAATAAAAAGTAAGGTCACCGGAGCTATATTAACAAGCATTTAGATGTTACTTTCTTTTTTGTTTTATAAAAAAAAGAGGCACTATAAATGCCTCTATTTTATACCATTAAAAAATATTAACGTTTGCCTTCCATTTTTTTAATGAAATCTTCGGGCAGTTCATTAAGTGAACTCGTTGCACCAAACAACTCAATAGATTTTTTGTTGTATGCGTATGCAGCTTCTTCGGCTGTATCGAATGAGCCTAAGGAGATACCTTTTCTGTTAACGTAAATATAGGCATAATATTTTTTGCCTTGCTTAACAACACCTCTGTATCCGGTGGAGTTTTTTACTTTCTTTGTGTTACGAACCAAAAAGGAAAAGGTACTCCACTCTAAATTACTTAATCGGCAATCGTGTGGAATTCCGTTTTTAAACCGAACAAACCAACGTCTAACGTCGTCAGGTTTGGGAATATACCGTTCGGCAATAAGTTTGTGTAAATAGATTGTTTCGTTGGCATATTTCATGCCTTGTTCTTCTGGCTTCCAGTTTTTTTGAAAAAATACATAACCGTTGGAATGTTCTCGTAAATTTTCGAAAAACGAGATTTGCCTTAAATACTCGTCATTGTAAAGATCATTGAAAACTCTTTCGTCCAAAAGAGCTTTCTTATCACTGTTTTTTAATGAAATTTTTACTAGCATTGCATTACAATTTTTAAAGGTTAATAAATCATTAACAAAGTTATAAGAATTTATTGTTAATTCCAAAAAAAAATATTAACATATTTAATTGTTTTAACAATATTTTTGTATTTAATATTGCATAAAATTTTATCACATTTGAATATGATTTTAGACGATAATGACTGGCAGAGTCGAACCAAGATTTTAATAGGTGAAGAAAACATAAAAATTTTGCAAAATGCTCATATATTGGTAGCTGGTTTGGGTGGAGTTGGCTCTTTTGCAGCCGAGTTATTAGCAAGAGCAGGAATTGGAAAACTAACTTTGGTAGATTCGGATGTTTTTAATCCATCTAATAGAAATAGACAAATTGCAGCTTTCATTAGCACTGAAGCAAAATATAAGACCGATGTTGTCGAAAATAGGTTAAAAGATATTAATCCAAATATTCAGATAATTAACAAAAAAGTATATTTAAAAGACGATGACATTCCTACAATATTGCAAGAATATCCTTACACATATGTTTTAGATGCTATTGATACTCTTTCGCCAAAAGTTTTTTTGATATATTACGCTATTAAATTTAAACTTCCTATAATAAGTTCTATGGGAAGTGGAGGAAAGTTCGATCCATCAAAAATTAGAATAACAGATATTTCGGATTCGTATGAATGCAGATTAGCCTACATTGTTCGGAAAAAATTACATCGTTTGAAAGTGTATTCTGGGTGTAAGGTCGTATTTTCTACCGAAAAAGTTGCGAAAGAAAAAGTATTACCATTAGACAATGTCCCAAATAAAAAATCGGTAGTAGGAACTATTTCTTATATGCCACCAATTTTTGGGGCATTTGCCGTAAGCGAAATTATAAGAGATATTTTGAAATAAAAGAAAAGGGTTGTAACTTAGCAAGGCACACATTTTTTAGGAAAATAGATGAATATTAAAGAAATAAGAAGTTTGTTTTTTGTCTTATGAAAGTAATTTTTTTAAATTCTACTGGTTGTTTAAGTTAAAACATTTTGGTCATGAAAACAATAGATTTTTCATATTTTCAGCGTAAAGTAACAAAAGCCTTTTTACGTTTTCCTTTTGTTGTAATGTTTATTTTATTAGCAACGGTGTCATCGTTAATAGATTATTATGGTAATCAAAGCAACGATATATGGACGCACTTGTTTTTGACTTCTGTTTTGGCCATACCACTTTTTATTTCTATTAACCTTTATTTAGAAAGAGTAGAAACACAACGATGGTTTAATATATTCATTAATGTTTTAGGATTTGTTATATTGATTATTTATTTCGTCAATTTACCTTACAAGTATTTTTTCGATAAGCATTTTATACGCTCGTTTGTGTTGTTTTTAGCATTTATTGTTTCTATGTTTTATTTGCCTTTTATTGGATTTCATCAATCAATGCCATTTTGGTTTTATAATTATAATTTTTTAAAGAGAATTTTCATTTCGTTTTTATATTCTTCAATATTTTTCTTAGGCTTATTATTAGCACTTTTTGCAATTTGGGGATTATTTGAAGTAGATACAAGTCGGTTGATTACGCCGTTGGCAATTGTGTTTTACATATTTGTTTTTCCGTTGATGATTATATCGGGTTTATCGCCAAAATTTACGTATCATGCCGATAAAACATATTACCCAAAGTACTTGCGTATTTTATCGCAATATATTCTAATGCCTATTGTTTCTATTTACGCCATTATATTAATAATTTATGCGGGCAAAGTGTTATTTACAGGAGTTTGGCCCTCGGGTTATACGGTAATATTAGTAATTAGTTACTCTGCTTGTTTGTTGTTGATTATTGCTATGTTGCATCCTATTTTTTTTGAGAATGAAAATAAAAATTTTCGAAAATTAGTTTATGCTCATCTTGTTCTTTCGCTCTTATTCATGATAATGTATTTTGTTGCAATTTTTAAACGTATTGAAGAATACGGATTAACCGAGCATAGACTTTTTGTATTGTTGTTTGGTATTTGGTTTGTGTTTATCACATTTTATATTTTATTGAAAACAATATCTGACTTGCGCATTATTACATTATCATTACTTTTGTTGTTGTTTCTTTCTGTAACAGGACCTTGGAATATATTTGCAATTTGTAAGAAAAATCAATTAAATAGACTGATTAACATTGCCAAATCAGAAAATATTTGGAACAATGGTAAAATTGATGCAACGAATAAAATTATTAACGAAAAATCTGTATATGAGATGAGTTCCATAGCATTATATTTGGTTTCGACTCATGGTTATAAGTCTATACAGAATATATTTAACATAAATGCCGATTCGTTATTCTTAAAAAATTATGAGAATACTTACGACTTTTTAGCAGAAAGTTTTAAGTCTGTTGGATTAACATTCAATTTATATTATTCGGAAAATCAAGGAAACACTAAATATGAAGCTTTTTATGTAGAAGACAAGAATAGTATTTTTGCTATAAATGACGGAAAATTTTTATGCAATGTGATTCTTTATAGATATCCCGATTCTTTGCAACATAGCAATGAATATAAAATAAATAACGATACGGTTTTAATGGTTACATATATTCCTTCAGAATTGTCTATTAAATTGAATTTCAATAAACAAGAAGATGCCGTACTTTGGTTAGAACCATTTTACAATTATTTGAGAGAAATATATAAACAAAACAATAACGATATCCCATGCAAACCAAATGACCTTAAACTTGTTGCACAAGGAAAGCATTATAATTATACATTTTATTTAAAACGAGTAGAATTTGAAAAAGTTATAGATGCCAACAAAGCAATACCAACAGTAATAGAAGGTTTTATAATTGTGGAACCAATTAAAAAGTAATAGGTTCAATACCTGGAAGAAGTAAAATGGTTGTCTTATTGCCCATGTATTTTATTTTTGATACATTAAAAATGCGTGTTATTTGCTGATTTTTGCATTTTTCATTTGCAATAAAACGGAAGCCTAATTGTGCTTTGGGTGGTTGACTTTTTAAATAGTTCCCGTTGAAAACTAATTCAATATTATCGTTTTCGCAAACATTGGCAATAATTGAAACAGTTAACAAACTATCTTTTAATGTTGCACTTTTAATCTGATATGAGGAAATATTAAAGCTATAGTCAAAATTTTTATCAATTACAGCATTACTTATTTGTTGCTTTTTATCAGATTTATTACATGAATTTGACATTAAAAATGGCATGATTATAATGATAAGCAGTAATTTTACAATACTTTTCATAAAAATTTACTTTTTTTTTAATGACTGTCTGTTCCTAAAACTTTAAATTTATCGCCTGTTTCGTTAACAATACGTTTGTACCATTCCTTTCCATATCCTGGTTGAACAACTTTTGGATTACGCTGACCTGGTACAGCTGTTTTTATATTTCCGTCAACATATTTAACAAACAAATCCTTATAAAGTTGTTTCCAACGTGCTACAGTAGCATTGGCAGTATGAACACTAAAATCTGTAACAAACTCTATAGCTTTTTTGGCATCTTTTTGATAAAGTTCTAAAGCTCCTTTATCAACAGCTTGAACATATTCGACGTATTTTTGTTCTAATTCGCTTTGCACAGGTTGTAAATCTTTAATCATTTCATTGTATCGAGTATACACAAAATTGGATACTTGATTAAAAACCCAGAAGGCACTAGTTTCACTAAATTTCATCATGTCTCCATTACCCACAGCATAGCTTTCGGGAACTCTTGTCGAACCACAATAAATAGGAGTAAAGCAGTTTAAATATGTATCATCTACACCAAACCACAAGATGCCTCCTATGGGGTTGGGTAACCACGAACGCGATTGAGAAACAAAAACGAAGCCAGTTTGTTGAGTGCTTATAGCTCTTTCATTAAAATAAGTAATTGTATCAACTTTCCAGGTTAAAGGTCTCCAACGAACAAGACAGCCAAAAGGTCCTGCACCAATATCTTTCGACATGTCCATAGGTGTGCCTTGATAGTAATCGCGGGTTAATGAAAAGACGTCTAAAACTGAAAGTTTTTGGTCGGGTTTAATATAGAGTGGCATTCTGTTTTTTAGGTTTTTACCCATAGCGTAATCGAGATATTGTCCCATGTCTTTGTTAATACGGTTGAACATAGCCCAAACTCTGGCTTCACAAAAACGTGCACCTCCGAAATCGAGTGGTGCATAAACATCGCTAAAACTAAAATCTTTATCTTCACCTTTAAAATATCCCATTTGACGAGCAAATGATATTACATCAGGACTATGATATACTGTTTGTGAAGGATCGTTAAAATTATTTATTTTTTGAAATGGGAAAGTAGTAATACGAGCATGATTCGCGTGTGCCGAAACATAGCCATCGGGTATAAGAATTGCAACCCATACAGCACCTTTATTGTATGAGGTTTTCCCTTTAGAATCTTTTTTAGGAGAGCCTTTTCCAATCATTTCTAATATCCAAACTTCGTTGGGGTCGGCAATAGAAAATGATTCGCCTGTACTATAGTAGCCATATTCTGCAACAAGGTCTGTCATAATTTTGATTGCTTCACGAGCTGTTTTTGCTCGCTGAAGTGTTATATAAATCAAACTTCCATAGTCAATAATTCCAGTGGTATCTTGAAGTTCGGGGCGACCTCCAAACGTAGTTTCACCAATTACTACCTGGTATTCATTCATATTACCAACTACACTATAAGTTTGCTTAACTTGACGAATTTTGCCAAGATATTTTCCGGTATCCCATTCATAAATATCTACCCAAGAATTGTCGGGGTGCGTTGCAGCAGGGGTAAAGTATAATTCGCCATAAAGGACATGACTATCGGCTGTGTACATAATCATGGTAGAACCGTCTTTAGATGCACCTCTTGTAACTAATAAATTTGTACATGAAAATAAGGGGTGTATGCCCATTAATAATACCAAAAAAATAGAAAATAATTGTTTCATATGTTTTTATTGTTTTAATGTTAATTCATTTAATTCTTGTTCAATTATTGTAAAGGGAAATTTTTCGTGCATTCCCATTTCTTCAAGGATACTTTTTAAAGTGTCGGTTTCAATAATGTCCGATAACCGTGCAAAAAAGAATAACGATGCTAATACAGCATTTTTTGCTCCTTTTCCGCGAAAATCGAATGATAAAACTTGAGCATTTGTTTCGGGGATTGGCAGCGAATTATCTATCAATAACCATTGATGTGGTTGCATTTGTTTTATTGTGCCTTTGCTAAAGTCTAATCCATCTTGCGATGTTACGATAACATATTCAGGATTGCTTAATCCGTGGAAGAGAATTTCATCGGGTGAAATATTTACTTCGGCGTTGCTAAAGCCAACTCCAACAGTAACGGGATATGTGCCTTTTTGGGTAATATTGTATCCATGTTTTACAGCAGCCTTGCACAAAATATTTGCAGCTAATTGTACTCCTTCGCCCGCCGAACCGCTTAAAACAACTTGAATTTGTTTATTTAGCTTTTTTTCCTTATGTAATGGTTCAATAACAGGAGTTTTGTCGAATAAGTTCGAAACGGTTTTTCGTTCGGCAAATTGGAAAGGTTCGCGATTGTTTGTCCATGTTTTAATGGGTTTATTGGCAGCTTCGACTATTTCTTGTAGTTTTCGTTTAGGATTGAATTTAACACCATAGCTAGGACAAATTTCCATTACTTCTACAAGTGAAAACCCCGGTGTAGTTAAGGCTTTTTTAATTGTTTCGCTATAATCGCCAATACCAATTACACGACTTACATAATTTGCACCCGCAGCATGAACTATAGCACAAATATCGTGTTCGCCGTATGGACTACCGTTGGGAGTAATTATTGTATTAAAACCTTTAGGAGTAAGACCACTTAATTGACCACCCGTCATCCCATATAAAAAATTGTTGTGAACAACAACGGTTAAATTTACATTGAGTCGGGCTGCTTCTAAAATATGTTGTAAGCCAATAGTTGCACCACCATCACCAATAAAAACGATTACCTTTTTATGGGGAGGAAGTCCCATGCTTATTCCAGCACCTAAAGCAACAGAACGACCATGAAGGCCATGTACGGTGTGAGTATTGAGCGATTTATCTATTATCCCGTGGCAACCAATATCGGTAACAAAAATGACATCTAATACATGTATGCCAAGATCTTCAATTGCTTTTGCTGTATTTTGAGCTATTAAATGATGTCCGCATCCTTTACAAAAAGGTAGTTCTTTAGTATTTAGTACTTTTGTTGTTTCCATTATAATTTTCCTCCTTCAATTATATCTTTGGGAGATAACATTTTACCTATAGCACCTACAAACGAAACATGAGCAGGTAATTTTTCACCAAACATAATTTTTGCATATTGACCGTTGATATTATCTTCTGCAAATATTATTTTTTGATATTTTTCGGTAATGGAATACAATATTTCGGGTACAGGTAACAACGTTTTTACGATTAGCAAATCAACGGTTTTTTGATGTTTTTGTAAAATTTTTATGGCTTCTTGTGCTGCATTTGCCGAAACTCCGTACGAAACTATTAATGTTTTACTATTGTTATTTACATGTTCATAATAAGTGTATTCGGGAAGATATGTTAATATTTTCTTTTCCAACCGAACAGTGTTTCTCATAGCATCTTCGCTAGTGTGCTGAATAATTCCTTTTTGATCGTGTGTAGATGCTGTGAGCCGTACTTGATGCTGATTATTTGAAACAGGTAAAAAATCGGGAACTAATTTATCATTATATTCATATGGAACATATGGTTCCTTTTTGTTATAATAATTTCTGACAATTGGTTTTATAGGTGATAATTTAGAAATATCAAAATTTCTATTTGTAGTAGCTCTTTCTTTAGACGAAAGTATCACAACGGGTGTACGTAACTGAACGGCTATTTCAACAGCTTTTTCAGACAATTGCCAACAATCTTCAATAGATGCAGGACAAAGAACCGGTACAGGGTGAGCACCAGAGATCATGCCTTTTAAAAGGGCAATATCACCTTGTGCACCAGCTGTTGCTGTTCCAGTAGCAGGGCCAAGTCGTTGAGTTAGGATAATAATCATAGGCAATTCCATCATATATGCCATATTGATCGATTCAATCATAAGTGCAAAACCAGGAAACGATGTAGCTGTTACAGGAATGTGACCTACCGTAGCAAGTCCTGCCATATATTGCATGGTAGAAATTTCGTCGGGTGCTGGTAACATTAAAGGGAATCGCTGGCTGGCGTATAAATACATTGCATTGGAGGGTGTGATTGGATATCCAATATAAACATCGGCTCCTGCTTGTGCCAATGCTTCCATTATAACTCTTGAATCTTCGAGAATTACTTCTTTTTTCTTTTCTATATTCATGTTTGTTCGTTTTTAAAATAAAAAAGCTACCAATAAAAAAACAGATTGGTAGCTGCAAAAATAAACATTTTTTTAAATTTTAACGATATGCAGGAATTCCTGTAATATCGTGTCCTGTAATAAGTAGATGGATGTCGTGTGTTCCTTCGTAGGTAATGACTGATTCTAAATTCATCATATGACGCATAATAGGATAATCGCTAGTAATACCCATTGCTCCTAAAACTTGTCGAAGTTCGCGTGCAACATTAAGAGCCATAAAAACATTATTGCGTTTTGCCATGCTTATGTGAGTATGCTTGCATTTTCCTTCATTTTTCAAAACGCCTAATCGCCATGCAAGCAATTGTGCTTTAGTAATTTCTGTAAGTGCTTCGGCTAATTTTTTCTGCTGAAGTTGGAATGCTGCAATTGGTTTGCCAAATTGTTGACGTTCAAGAGAGTATCTGAGTGCAGCATCATAGCAGTCCATGGCAGCGCCTATTGCTCCCCAAGCTATTCCGTAACGGGCACTATTCAAACACATCATAGGTCCTTTCAAGCCTTCTATATTAGGCAACAAATTTTTTTTAGGAACCTTAACTTCGTCAAAAATTAATTCGCCTGTAGATGATGCTCGTAACGACCATTTATTATGTGTTTCTGGTGCACTAAATCCTGCCATTCCTTTTTCGACAATTACGCCACGAATAATTCCATCGTCGTCTTTAGCCCATACAATAGCAATGTCGGCAATGTTTGCATTTGTAATCCACATTTTAGCACCATGTAAAATATAACTATCGCCATTGTCGTAAAGACGAGTTACCATACTCCCTGGATCGCTTCCATGATTGGGTTCTGTTAAACCGAAGCAACCAATAATTTCGCCTGTGGCTAATTTAGGTAAATATTTTTGCTTTTGTTCTTCGGTACCAAATTCCCATATTGGATACATTACTAATGAAGTTTGCACCGAAGCAGCAGAACGTATTCCGCTATCGCCTCTTTCCAATTCTTGCATAATTAATCCATACGAAATATAATCTAATCCCGCCCCACCATATTGTTCAGGAATAAAAGGTCCGTAAGCACCTATTTGACCTAATTGCTTAATCAAATCAAATGGAATTTGATGTTTTTGATTTAATTCTTCAATGACAGGTTTTACTTCTCTATTTACCCAGTCTCTAATTGAGTCGCGAACAATTTTATGTTCTTCTGTTAACAAATCATCAACTAAAAAATAATCTGGCGGATTGTATTGAACAGTAGCTGACATAACTTTAATTTTATGGTTAATACCTTACAAACGTACAAAGTAATTACTATTTAAACAAATGATTTTTATCAAATATTGCTGTATTTTAAAAATGTCTTAAAAATTTGACTGATTGATGCTTATAAAAAATATAGAATTTTTGTACATAAATAAAAAGCAACTAAAAATATTTTTTTTTACTTTTGCTAATTCATTTTTGGGAGATGCTTTTTAAAATGTTTGAGAAACACAAAGTAGTATTTTACTTTTTTATCTTGTTACTCTTTGCTTCTTGCAATTCATCGACATTTTCAGGTAAAATGGACGAAGGAACGATTGAATACGATATGGAGTATTTACAAGATGAAAAAGAAAATCCATTGATAAGTTTGCTTCCTACAACAATGATACTTAAAATTAAAGATAATAATTCCATACAAAAGATTGAAGGTTGGATGGGGGTGTTTCAGATGGCAGGAATTGCCCGAAGAAATGAAAATTACAAAGCAGCATACCTGAAAATTATGGGCGAAAAATATGTGTTTGAAACAACGATGGACGGACCTGCCTTTGGATTCGATGAATATAAAAAAATGAAATTAGTACCAAGCGATTCTGTAAAAGTTATAGCTGGTTATAAATGCAAAGCATACGATGTATATTTAAATGATTCTACAGCAAAAGCATTTACTGTATATTATACAACCGACATTAAACTCGATAATCCTAATTGCAATAATCCATTTCATGAAATTGATGGTGTTTTACTCGAATATCAAATGAAGTTTCAGCGAATACCTGTACATCTTAAAGCTAAAAAGATTGTAAAGGAAGAAATATCGGACGACGAATTTATTGTTCCTGACGGATATCAAAAAGTATCAAAGGAAAAAATACAAGAAGTTATTAACAATTTAATGTAATACTATTATGAAAAAAATGTTTTTATTATCTATCGTATTTGTTGGCATATTAAATATGTATGCACAAAAAGGTTCTACTGCTTTCGAAGGAACTATTACTTACACTATTACTACGCAAGGCGAGCTAGATCCTCAAACTAAAGCACAAATGCCGTCGGAAGTTGTGTGGACATACAAAGGAGCAAAATCAAGTATGTTGATGAAAACTGCATTCGGAAATATCAATGTTATTGCCAATGCCGATACAAAAGAGCAAATAGTTTTATACGATATGATGGGACAAAAAATGGCAATAAAATCTTCAAAAGAAGAAACTGAAGCAGCCCTGAAAGATATTCCCGAAGTGAAAGTTGTTGAAACAAACGAAACAAAAAAAATTGCAGGATATAATTGCAAGAAAATTGAAATAAGCGATGGGAAAACTACAACCAATGTTTATGTTACTAACGATATAAATATTCCTAATGCCAACTGGAACGGGCAATACAAAAATGTGCAAGGTGTGCTGATGGAATATTCTCAAAAAGCTAATCCTGATGGCGATGCACAAATAATATTTACAGCAAAAGAAGTAAAAAAAGCAAAAATAAAAGATAATGCATTTGAAATTCCTGCCGATTATAAGCAAATGTCAATGACCGAGTTTAAACAAATGTTTGGTGGAGGAGAAGAATAAAACGAAAAATTCCACATATGGTTGTGGATTTTTTCTATTACAACAATGGCGAAAAAGAGTAAAGCAAATAAAGAAGAACAAAACGATTTTGTAAACGAGGAGAAAACAGTTGCTTCGTTTTCTCTTCGTAAGCTTATTAACGACGAACGTACAAAGTATATTTCGTCGTTATTCTTAATTCTATTATCTGTATTTCTAGTATTTTCGTTTGTATCCTACATTTTTACATGGTACGAAGATCAAAGCAAGCTAACCATACCTTTTTTTCAATATATTTTTGATGCTGAAATTGATGCTGAAAATTGGGCTGGAAAATTAGGTGCATACATTAGTCATATTTTATATCATAATACTTTTGGCGTTGCCTCTTTGTCTCTTACAGTTTTATTGTTTTTTTTATCGCTTCACATTATTAATGTTAAAATAATAAAATTATCAAAACTTCTGAAATACTTAATATTTATTACATTATGGCTTTCCATTACGTTAGGATATTTGTTTGGAACCGACTTTTTTTATTTAGGTGGTGCGTACGGATATTTTATGGCAAAATGGCTAAATGCTGCTTTGGGCAAAGCAGGAACGGCTTTGTTAATTCTATTTACAGCCTTTACTTATGTTATTATTGTATTTAAGGAGGTAATTCCTTCTATTAAACATTTTTTTACAAAGTTTAAAAAACAACCGAAACCAATAATAGCTATTACAAATGGTTCAGAAAAAGATACCGTTGTCAATGATATTAATTACGAAACTAAAACAACTAACTTAGAACAAGAGAATAAGGAGTTAGAGGTACAAACGATTGAAATTAAAGAAAATTCTGAACCACTGGTGATGGAAATACCACCATCAAACGCCGAAGATGTAACATTAATTGTGGAAAAAAAAGAGTCAATCGAAGAACCTTACCAAATACCTATAGCTTCGAGTGAAGATAATGATGAATTTGACATTAGATTAGATGCCCCACGGTATCAATTTCCTCCTTTAGACCTTCTCGATGAACATAAAGACGAAAAAAGCGAAGTAAGTGAAGAAGAACTAGTAGCCAATAAGAATAAAATTATAGAAACTCTTAAAAATTATGGTATTCAGATAACTCAAATAAAAGTAACCATAGGACCAACAGTAACCTTGTATGAAATTGTACCTGCACCGGGAGTTAAGATATCTAGAATCAAAAATTTGGAAGACGATATCGCACTTAGCTTATCTGCTTTAGGAATAAGAATAATAGCTCCAATACCTGGGAAAGGAACAATAGGCATTGAAGTTCCCAATTTGAATCCACAGATAGTATCAATGAAATCAGTAATAGGAAGTACACGCTTTCAGGAAGCAAAGTATGAATTGCCTATTGCAATGGGCAAAACCATACAAAACGAAGTCTTTGTGTTTGATTTAGCTAAAGCACCACATATATTAGTTGCAGGGGCCACAGGACAAGGAAAGTCTGTTGGTTTAAACGCAATTATTACTTCCTTGCTTTATAGAAAACATCCTTCCGAACTGAAAATAGTTATGATTGACCCCAAAAAGATTGAATTATCCGATTATGCCAAAATAGAACGTCACTTTTTAGCGAAGCTTCCCGACGAAGAAGAACCAATTATTACCGACGTACAAAAAGTTAAGAATACTCTAAAGTCGTTAACAATCGAAATGGACAATCGCTATAATTTGCTTAAAGAAGTAGGGGGAATAAGAACAATTAAAGAATACAATGAAAAATTAAAAAAGAGAGAACTTAATCCGGCAAAATTTCCTTATTTGCCTTATATTGTGGTAGTTATTGATGAATTTGCCGATTTAATAATAACAGCAGGTCGAGAAATTGAAGAACCCATTGCTCGTATTGCTCAGTTAGCACGTGCTGTGGGCATTCACCTTATAATTGCAACTCAAAGACCATCGACAAATATTATTACAGGTTCAATAAAAGCCAATTTCCCTACTAGAATAGCTTTTCGAGTTACATCAATGATAGATAGTCGTACTATAATTGATGCCCCCGGTGCAAATCAGTTAATTGGTCGGGGCGATATGCTTATTTCTATGGGTAGTGATATGGTGCGTGTACAGTGTGCATTCATTGATTCAAAAGAAGTGGCAAAGGTTGTAAATCATATTGCATCACAGCAACCTCCTTCCAAAGAATTTCATTTGCCTTATGTTCAGGATGAGCAGCCTCATTCGAATGCCGAAAGTGTGGAAACCGGAAAATTTGACGATATTTTTCCCGATGCAGCACGTTTAGTGGTAACTCATCAAATTGGAAGCACATCATTAATACAAAGAAAATTTTCTATTGGATATGCACGGGCAGGTAGAATCATGGATCAATTAGAAATGGCTAAAATTGTAGGACCACAGGAAGGAAGCAAAGCTCGACAAGTTTTAATTCAGGATTTAAATCATTTGGAACAGATTTTGAAAGACTTAGGTTTTTAAAATATATTTTATGAAAACAATAATTATTTGTTTCGTTATCTATTTTCTAAATGTAATGATTGCTTTACCTCAATCTGACCCTACTCCAGATTATAAAGAGATAGACCCCAAAGCAAAATCAATATTAGATAAAGTATCACAAAAGAATAAATCGTATAAAACTATCAAGTCGGATTTTGCAATAATTTTGGAAAATAAAAGAGAAAATATTAAAGATGCTAAAAAAGGTGTCATTTGGATAAAGGGCAATAAATATAAAATTGATTTAGCTCAATCAACCATTTTTTTTGATGGAACAACACAATGGACCTACATTAAAGAATCAAATGAAGTCAATATTACATCGCCCGATCCAAAAGATGATAATACTTTGAATCCTGCAAAAATATTTACATTGTACGAAACTGGATTTAAAATACGTTTTATCAGAGAACGTTTTGAAAAAAATAGAGCATTGTATGAAATAGAATTATATCCAAAAGATTTAAATAAAGATTTTACCAAAATAAACTTGAAAATTGATAAAGATAAAAACCAAATTTTTAGTATGAAACGCTTTGGTAAAGATGGTACCGATTTTTATATTGAAATAATTTCTGTTAAAGCCAACGAAGAAATGGCCGATGCGATGTTTGTTTTCGACAAATCGAAATATCCTAAAGTAGAAATAAACGATTTACGCGAATAATATGACGTTCAAAGATATCGTAATTAAACGTCAAAGTGTTCGAAAATATTTATCAACTCCAATAGATCGAGATATCATAATTAAATGTATCGAATCGGCGCGTTTAGCTCCATCGGCAAGCAATTCGCAACCATGGCATTTTGTAATAGTTGACGAACCTGATTTAAAAAACAAAATAGCGGAAGCTACAGTAACAAAAGGGATACCTATAAATAAATTTGCATTTCAAGCTCCCGTTATCGTAGCCATCGTTGTAGAAATGCCTAAAACTATTACTAAAATCGCTTCATGGATTAAAAAGCGAGACTTCCCATGGATTGATATAGGGATTGCCGCTGAACATTTTTGTTTACAAGCTACTGAATTAGGTTTAGGAACATGCATGATTGGATGGTTTGACGAAAAAAAAGTTAAAAAACTATTAAATATACCATCGAATAAAAGAGTTGGTTTATTGATAACTTTGGGTTATCCTCCTCACGATTATTTACTAAGAGAAAAAATAAGAAAACCAGTTGAAAAAATGGTATCCTTTAATCAGTATAAAAAATAATATTTTATTGTATCTTTGAAAAAAAACATTATGAGAACAAGTATAATTATTTTTGCATCTATTATTGCTTTTAGCTCATGTAAGAAAGATTCTAAAATTAATGATATTGTCAATCCAACAGCATCATTTACGTGTAAAATTAATGGTACTCAGTGGACTGCGATTACCAGAGTTACGCGAAAAGAAAATAATAAATTTATAATTACAGGAACAGGATCATTAGGAAGCGATGTATTAAATATTACCACATTCGGAATCGAAAAGAAAACGTATACATTATCGCCTGTAGATGGTAAAACAGAATTTTCGGCAACCTTTACAAACGATACTCAAACAACCGATAGTTTGTACCAAGCACTTTATGGTACAGTTGCTATTACAGCACTCGATACAGTGAATAAAAAGATAAGCGGAACATTCCAATTTAGAACCAGTAAGATAATTAACCCACTCATTATTAAAGAAATTACCAATGGTTCGTTTAATAATTTGACATATACAGAATAACCTATATTTTTATAACTTCATTTTCTTTTTTTCTTTTTTTTCGTTAAGTTTGTCCAAACAAATACATTGTATGTTATGAATTATACTACTTTTACTGTAAATTATGAGGGAGCACTTTGTGTTGTTAAAATGAATAGACCACAAAGTCTTAATGCTCTTAATAGTACTTTTTTTACAGAATATAATCAATTTTTAGATTCGTTAGAAAGCAATAAAGAAATACGTGTAGTTATTATCACAGGCGAAGGTAAAGCCTTTGTAGCAGGTGCCGATATAGCAGAAATGGTAAATAAAAATCAACAAGAGGGCTATATTTTTGGGAAGCTAGGACAAGAAACATTTGCTCGCATGGAAAGAATGAACCAGGTATTTATTGCTGCGATTAACGGATATGCTTTAGGTGGAGGATGTGAATTGGCAATGGCATGCGATATACGATTAGCTTCTGCACAAGCAAAATTCGGACAACCCGAAGTTAACTTAGGATTAACACCAGGATATGCTGGAACGCAACGATTACCAAGACTTGTAGGACTTGGCAATGCTTTATTTTTGTTGCTTTCGGGCGAAACTATTGATGCTAACGAAGCTTTGCGAATAGGGCTAGTTCAACGAGTTTTTGAACCCGATAACTTAATGGATGAAGCAAAAAATCTTGCTCATAAAATAATTTCAAAAGGACCAAAAGCCGTTTTACTGGTAAAACAAATAACACGAAATGGATTAAATGTACATTTTACTGAAGGTTGCGAGATGGAATTAAAAGCCTTTTCTTCGTTGTTCGAAAATGAAGGTGCTGAAGGGATGAAAGCTTTCCTTGAGAAAAGAAAACCTAATTGGTAAATTTAATTATAAAAGCAAAATAATATGAATTACGTAGATCGAATGCAAAAAGTTGCTGTATTAGGTGCAGCAGGAAAAATGGGTAGTGGTATATTATTGCTTAACGCCATAGAAGTAGCCGATTTAAGCTTGCTACCCGAAAATAAAGGCAAAACTTTTGTAGTTTATGCTATAGATGTGTCAGAAGAAGCACTCTCAGGCCTTATTCAGTATGTGAGAACACAAGTGCTTAAAGCTGCCGAGAAAAAAATAAATTGGCTTCGAGAAATTTATAAAGAAAGAGCCGATTTGATTGAAAATGGTCAGATTATTGAAGAGTACATTAATCATGTAATGTCAATAATTCGTCCCAGTATTTTAATTGAATCGGCATATCATGCAAATTGTATTTTTGAAGCAATTAAAGAAGATCCTGACCTAAAAGTATCTATTTTTAAAAGAATAAACCAAAACAATTCCAATCAACCTTGGTTTTTTACAAACACTTCGTCTATACCTATTCAATTTTTAAATGAAAAAGCAGAACTAAATGGACGAATCATTGGTTATCATTTTTACAATCCTCCTGCTGTACAAAAGTTAGTAGAACTTATCGAGGCAAAAAATACATTACCCGAATTAAAAGCATTTTCGTTAGAGTTGGCTAAAAAACTCAATAAAATTATTGTTGAATCGAACGATGTAGTTGGTTTTATTGGTAACGGACACTTTATGCGTGATATTATTCATGCAGCAAGTGAAGTAGAACGATTAAAATCACAATACGGCTTTGTTGAAGCAATTTA
This sequence comes from Bacteroidales bacterium, assembly GCA_026417155.1. Lineage (GTDB taxonomy): Bacteria > Bacteroidota > Bacteroidia > Bacteroidales > GWA2-32-17 > Ch61. Next base: position 37,289 of record JAOADU010000072.1, read on the forward strand.
CATGATAAACAAAGTGAGTCAGGAATATCTGGTACGTCCGATGGGAATTTTTCAATTGATAGATTACGTTGGAATTGATGTGTGTTCATACATAATGAGTGTCATGAATCAGTATTTACCGCAAGATCAAATAGTTTGCCCTTTATTAAACGAAATGCTCTCCTTAGGTATTAAAGGAGGTCAATATGCCGATGGCTCTCAAAAAGATGGATTTTTAAAGTACGAAAAAGGAAAAATTATTGCTATTTTTGATATTAACACTAAACAATATGTATCAATAGAACAAATACAAAACAAAGCAGATGCAATACTGGGCGAAAAACCTACCAATATTATCGCGTGGAAAGCTGTTGTAGGAATGAAAGATAAAGATGTAGTATTACAAAATTATTTTAACGAATTGCAAAAAATGAATACTTTGGGGGCAGAATTAGCAAAAGCCTATGGTAGCCGCTCTAAAGCAATAGGTAAATATTTAGTTTCGTCGGGAGTAGCAAAGACAGAAGAAGATGTAAATAAAGTATTAATGACAGGATTTTTCCATGCGTACGGACCAATTAATAATTATTTCGTTTAACCATTAAAAAATGATATGTATGAAAACGTTAAGAAAAAAAGTATATATAACAGCAGGCTATAATACCATTTCTTTAGGAACTGGCAGAAAAGAGTTTAATCCTAAAAAACCCCGGCCGGGTTTAGAAGAATATATAAGCGAAGCAGGAAGGGGGGTTATTCAACAAATACCCGATGCTTCGTTGATAGATGAAGCTGTAATAAGTAATTTTCAAGCATCTCGATATAATAATCAAGCTAATTTAGCTGCTTTTATTCCTTTTATTGATGAAAAATTGAGATATATTCCTGTAACAAGAGTTGAAGGAGCATGTGGTTCGGGGGGTATGGCTATTGCTACGGCAGCACGTTCTATTCTTGCCGAAACTGCCGATATTGTACTTGTTATAGGTGTCGAAGTTCAGAATACAGTAAAGGCAGTATATGGAGCTGATATATTAGCAGGAGCTGGATGGTACAAAGAACGTAAAAATGGGCATGCCCATTTCTTTCCCGGTCAATTTAGTAATAGAGCAGGAAAGTATTATGAAAAATACGGACGCGAACAAACTCGTAAAGCAATGGCACGATGGTTTAAGCAAGCGATAGAAAATGCTCGTTTATGTCCAACTGCACAAGAATATCATAACACAATGCCCGATCCCGAAGCTGTTGCAATGGTTGAACCAAATGCTAAAGTATTTCTTGAAAATATTACTGTTTACGATTGCTCGAAAGTTTCTGATGGTGCTTCGGCTCTTATTGTTTGTTCTGAAGAGGGATTAAAAAAACTACAAAAAAGTTTTAACGAAGCTGTAGAAATTGTAGGAATAGGACAGGCTATGGAAGATATAACAAAACCACCTCTCGATCCTACACAACTGGATACAACAAAAGTTGCAGTTCAACGAGCATTACAAATGGCACGAATTTCTATACATGATATTGCTACAATTGAATGTCACGATTGTTTCTCCATTGCTGCAATCATGGCCATTGAGGCTATGGGTTTAGCTCCTTACGGGCAAGGTTCTGCTTTTGTTTTAGAAGGCAATACAGCCCGAAATGGTAAAATACCATTCAATACAACGGGTGGATTGATAGGTTGGGGGCATCCGGTAGGGGCTACTGGCGTTCATCAAGCTGTTACTATATGGGAACAATTAACCGGAAAGGCAGGCGATGCACAGATAAATATTCCCTCCGACAGACCTTTTGGTCTAACAGTTAATATGGGTGGCGATGATAAAACGTTAACTTCTATAGTCTATAAAAAATTATAATGTTCGAAAAAAACCCAGTTTGTCAGCTGCTAAATATTCAATACCCCATTATTCAGGGAGGGATGGTGTGGGTTAGTGGCTGGCGGTTGGCGAGTGCTGTAAGTAATGCAGGTGGTTTGGGAGTTATAGGTGCTGGTTCTATGACTCCCGAACTGTTACTTCATCATATTTCGCAATGTAAAACAGCAACTAATTTACCATTCGGAGTTAATATACCATTGATATATAAACATAGCGACGAATTTATCAAAATATGTGTCGATGAAAATGTCCCCGTTGTTATTACTTCGGCAGGAAATCCTAAAACTTATACAAATACGTTAAAGCAAAACGGAATAAAAGTAATTCATGTCGTTTCGAGTACTACTTTTGCCCAAAAAGCTCAAGAAGCAGGTGTAGATGCAATTGTAGCAGAAGGGTTCGAAGCAGGAGGGCATAACGGAAGAGAAGAAACCACAACGTTTGTTTTGCTTCCTTCTGTTGTTCGTTCTGTTAGCATTCCTGTAATTGCTGCGGGAGGGATTGCTACAGGTCAACAAATGCTCGCTACTTTTGTGTTGGGGGCTCATGGGGTGCAAATTGGTACGCGATTTATAGCAACATACGAAGCATCGGCACACGAAAATTTTAAAAAAATAATTATTGAAGCTAAAGAAGGAGATACTTTTCTTTGTTTGAAAAAATTAGTTCCGACAAGATTGTACAAAAATCGTTTGTTTATTCAGATACAAGAATTAGAAAATAAAGGGGCTTCAGTAAGCGAATTATTAGAATTTTTGGGTTCTAATAAATCACGTTTAGGAATATTTGAGGGTGATGTAGAAAATGGTATGCTCGAAGTAGGCCAAAATGTTTCTATTATTGATAAAATACTATCTGCTAAGGAAATTATTGATGAAATAATTACAGATTTTAAAAAAACATACAATAATCTAAAATTTTAAAATATAGGCTGAGTTCTAAAAATATGTATTTGCAAAAAACAACCTAGTGTTAAAACAATTAGTATCTCATTTAAGTCGTTGAGTGGTAAAAATTAAGGACCAATTATTTCAAAAATTATTGAATTCAGTAAATGTCGTTTAGGCAATATGTCAGAATACAATGTATCTCCGACATCCTTGTCGGAGTAGAAATTTTTCACTAGCTGGATGCCAGTGTTACAGAGTGCCTTAGGTATTTATGTAGAAGTATAAATTTCTTGTTAACCTCATCGCTACTGCTACGAATGATGGATAGAATTCATAAATTAATGAAAATGAATATGTTTTTTTAGAATTAAGTCAAAATATTTAATATATTACTAATAAAAATTTTCTTGAAACTAAGGCATCTGTTGTAATACTGAAAATGTAAGTTCCACTAATCTTTTCTGTTATATCTATTTGACCATTACTGCAAGTTCCTTTTATAATAACTTTTCCAGTAATATCAGTTATTTCGTAATTAAAGTTATTTATACCTTGAACAAACAAAGTATTATTTATTAGTGGGTTAGGATAAATTTTAATGTCATTGTAATTACTGGTGGATAAAGAAGTAACAGTAACGTTAATGACTTGTGAAATGGTATCGCTTCCGCATTCATTATATACAATTAAATAAACAGTATAAGTTCCGCTCAACAGATAAGTATGGGTAGGATTTTCTACAGTATCACCAGGAAGAAAAGGAAAGATATCGGTATCTCCGAAAAACCATTTCCACTGAGTAGCATCGGTCGAAGTACTTGTGAAGTTAACGGTGCCATTGGGTTGAATATTATAAGTAAAGCCGGCTACTGGCATGTTTCCAGGACATTCTAAGGTAATAGGAATAACTATAGTATCGGTACCGCATTCATTGCTAGCAACAAGAGTAACATTATAAGTTCCATATTGATTGTAGGTATGAGTTGGATTAGCAATACTGTCGGAAGGAATGAAAGGAATTACTTCATCACCAAAAAACCAACTATATGAAGTTGCATCGGTTGATTGATTAATAAATGAAACTTGCAGACCATTGGCAACATATGTAAAGTTAGCAATGGGTAAATTACCAGGACATTCAACGTTTATCGTATCTCGGATAGTATCAGTCTGACCACAAGCATTGTATGCAATTAATGTTACTACATAGCTTCCATACTGTGAGTAAGTATGAGTTGGGTGTGTGTTTGTATCGCCGGGTGAAAAAGGAGGAGGAACTAACTCATCGCCAAAATACCATAAATAACTTACAGCATTTTGAGATGTATTAGTAAATTGAACCGATAATCCATTTTGGGTATATGTAAAAGATGCATCTGGAGCTGATAAGCACATGTTTATCTGAATATCAAAACTCGTTTGCGGAGTTGTAAAATTAATGCTAGATACAATAATGTAATAAGTTGAACCACTGGTTAAAGCCACAGTCAAAGAGGGATTTCCCATAGGTGCTTTATTATTGGCAATGCATTGTACGTTAGGATCGTCAGGACATAAATTAGTTACAAATAAACCAACTGCAGGCGAAGTATTGGTTAATTTAATGGTATAATCTGCACTTTGTGTGGGCGTAAATACAAAAACATAATCTTTGCCCGACATGTAATTGGAAAAACCCGAACCACTACATGGCAAACTATTGTACGTAGTTCCTACTGTTGCTAAACCAGTCTGTACAAACGGAATAGCGTTAATTACATGTGCTTGATTACAAGTAGAACCTGTTTGACTTTTTACGTAGAAAAGATTTAAAATACAAATAAATACCAAAGTAAGAATGATAGTTTTCATAGTTAAAAAATTTTTTTACAAATATAATCTATTATTAATTTGTCAAAGAAAAAAAATTTATATATTTGCGTAACTAATCAAAATTTAAGAATATGAAAAATTTATTTATTTTTACAGTAGCTGTAGCTTTTATTTTTTCTTCATGTGGAAAATATGAAGATGGTCCTGCTTTTAGTTTAGCAAGCAAAAAATCAAGAGTTGTAAATGTTTGGCAACTAGACAAATCGTTTCATAATGGCGTAGAAGTACAATTATCTGCCGACGATAAAGACGATTATATGGAATTTACCAAAGACAATAAACTCAAAATTACATGGGTTGGGCAAGGTCAAACATATACTGTTGAAGGCACATGGGAATTTGACGACAAAAAAGAAAATTTGATTACTAAAATTACATACATGGGTGTAACTTCGGTAGATACTTCAAAAATTTTACGCTTAAAAAGTAATGAAATGTGGTTAGAATACAAAAATGGAAACGATGTTCATAAAGATTATTACATTTCAAAAAAATAATAAGGACATTTTAATATAAACAAAAGGCTGTTAATAATTTAACAGCCTTTTGTTTTTTTGTGCTTTGAATTAGAAAAAAATTACTTAATTTTATGCCCATGTTTTAAAGTGCTTAAACAGTGTATCGAATGAGAAAAAGTGTATTATTTACATTATTGCTTTTGTATGTGGGTTATGCATTTCCACAAGCAAAAGATTATCAAAAAGGCGAAGAAGCCTTTATGTATGAGGAATATTGGACAGCAATAGAACATTACAAAGTAGCATATTCAAAATATAACGATCCTGTTAAAAAAGCAGAACTAGTTTTTAAAATAGGATTATGTTACAGGGCATTGCACGAATCAAAGGAAGCAGAATTATGGTTTAAGAAAGCAATTAAAGTAAAATATCCCGATCCATTGGCCGTATTATATTATGCCGATGCTTTGAAAATGAATGGATCATTTGAAGAAGCTGCCATTGAATATCAAAATTATGGGAAGCTTGTGCCTGGCGACAAGAGAGCCGAAATTGGAGTGAAATCTTGTCAATTAGCAGCTAAGTGGATTAGTAAGCCTACTCGTTATGCAGTTGAAAACATGGCGTTTATCAATTCAAAAGATCAAGATTTTAGTCCAGTGTTTGCAAAAAAAGATTATAAATCAATATATTTTACATCGAATAGAGCTGGTAGCACAGGTAATCAGATACATGCACGAACAGGTGCGGGCTTTTTTGATTTGTGGGAAACTTCGGCCGACAGAAAAGGCAAGTGGAGCGAACCCAAACCATTAGAACCACCTGTTAATACACCCGACGACGAAGGAGCTTCTTCCTTAAATTTAAAAGGGAATACATTGTATTTTACGCGTTGCCAAGTAAGTAAAAAGCAAATACTTGGATGTAAAATATTTTATTCAGAACGTAAAGGTGTAAACTGGGATGTACCTCAGATCATTAACATTAAAGGAGCTGTAGATAGTACTTCAATAGGTCATCCTTCAATATCGGAAGATGAAACAACGCTTTACTTTTCTGCCAATTTGCCCGGCGGTTATGGCGGAAGGGATATTTGGATGATAAAACGCGATAAAAAAAGTGCACCTTGGAATCCTGAGCCAATTAACTTAGGTCCGGAAATTAATACTCCAGGAAATGAAGTTTTTCCATACATAAGAAATAATGGCAAGCTATATTTTTCTAGCGATTATCACGTAGGTATGGGTGGGTTCGATATTTTCGAAGCTGTTTTAGATCAAAAAACAGGTAAGTATAAAGTTAATAATATGAAATATCCTATAAATTCTAATGCAGACGACTTTGGAATCATCTTTGAAGGCGAAGCCGAAAGAGGATATTTTTCATCAAGTCGTAAAGGTGGTAAAGGAGGAGACGATATTTACATGTTTTACTTACCACCGTTGCAGTTTACACTTAAAGGCTTTATTAAAGACTGTAAAACCGACGAACCAATACCTGGTGCAAAGCTTGTGCTAAAAGGAAGTGACGGAACAACGGTGGAAGGAGTTAGCGAAGCCGATGGTTCGTATAAGTTTAACTTAAATGCCAATACAGACTATCAAATTTTAGCATCTAAAGAGAAATACTTGAATGGCAATGCTGGTGAATCAACTCGTGGATTAGAAGAAAATAAAGAATTTAATGTAGATATATGTTTGGAAAGCATTCGCGAACCTATAGAATTGCCAAATATTGAGTACGACTTAGGTAAATGGGATTTACGTCCCGAATCAATGGTATCGCTCGATAAGCTGGTCGAGACACTTAATAATAACCCCAATATCGTAATAGAATTAGGATCTCATACCGATTTTAGAGCCGATGATAAATTTAACTTAGAGCTATCTCAAAAACGAGCACAATCGGTTGTGAATTATTTAATAGAAAAAGGTATTGAACCTGAAAGACTTGTTGCTAAAGGTTATGGCGAAACAAAGCCCAAAGTTGTAGATAAGAAAATGGCTGAACGCTATCCGGGGTTCTTGAGAGAAGGTCAGGTATTAAATGAAAAATTCATAAAATCGCTTGCTACGGTTGAAGAACAAGAAGTTTGCCATCAATATAATCGTAGAACAGAGTTCAGAGTTCTAAGAGAAGATTATGTTTCAAAGAAACAAAATACTACCTTGCCTCAAAACTTCCCAACACCTCAAACAGAAGAAAACAAATCGAACGAAGAAAACGAGTAGCTATTTAATAATGTTATGCTGCGTTCCGGCTAACCCGGAACGCTTTTTTTATGAAAAAAAATATGAATTTAGATAAATACGAAAAACGAGGCGTAAGCTCTCAAAAAGAAGATGTACACAAAGCAATAAGTAATTTGGATAAAGGGTTATATGAAAATACTTTTTGCAAAATCTTACCTAATATTTTTGAACCCGGCACATCAAATGTTGTGATAATGCATGCCGATGGGGCAGGTACAAAATCATCTCTTGCATATCTTTATTGGAAAGAGACAGGCGATATTAATGTTTGGAAGGGGCTGGTTTGCGATGCTCTTTATATGAACATCGACGATATGATGTGCTCGGGTGCATTAGGACCATTTGTTGTATCGTCTACAATTGGACGCAACAAAGGTTTAATTACGGGCGATATTATTTCTACTATCATAAATGAATTTAATGAACAATGCCAATGGTTAACAAGTGTAGGGATTCCTGCAATTTTGGCTGGAGGTGAAACGGCTGATGTTGGCGATTTGGTTAGAACTATTATTATTGATTCAACAGTTTATAGTCAAATAAAAAAAGAGAATGTTATTCAAATAAATATACAACCCGGCGATGTGATTGTAGCACTTGCATCATACGGTAAAGCAAGCTATGAAAAAGAGTATAATAGTGGAATAGGAAGCAATGGTTTGACCTTTGCTCGACACGAAGTATTATATCGAAAATATGCCCAACAATATCCTGAAACTTACGATTCAAATATTGATGAAGAATATATATATACTGGAAAATATAAAGTTACCGATGTGGAACCTGAAACAAAATTGTCGGTAGGAAAATTATTATTATCACCAACAAGAACATATGTACCAATTTTAAAAGATATTTTTAAACAATATAGGGATAAAATTCATGGAATAATACACTGTACAGGTGGCGGTCAAACCAAAGTTTTGAATTTTACTAAAAATATCCATATAATTAAAGAAAATTTATTGCCTATTCCACCGGTATTTCGATTAATACAATCTGTTTCTAATTCCGATTGGAAAGAAATGTTTCGTGTGTTTAATATGGGTCATCGTTTAGAAATATATACGGATCTTTTTACCGCAGAACAAATTATAAAAGTATCACAACAGTACAATATAGATGCAAAAATTATTGGGCATTGTCAGCCATCGAATGAAAATAAACTAACAATAAAATACAATCAGGAAGAGTATACATATATAAAGTAGGAGTAGCGTATGGCAGAAAATATCATTTTAGAAAAATTAGAAGGAATTCAATCAAAATTTTTAGAAATTAGCGAACAACTCTCTAATCCAGAGGTCATAGCCGATATGAAACGTTTTGTAGCTCTGAATAAGGAATACAAAGCAATGGAACCAATAGTTAATGCCTACAAAGAATATAAAAATATTGTAAGTAATATAGAATCGGCAAAACATATATTAAGTAACGAAAAAGACGAAGAATTGCGCGAAATGGCAAAAACAGAATTAGATAGTTTATTAAAAAGACAAGAAGAGCTAGAAGAAGAAATTAAAATATTGTTATTGCCCAAAGATCCTGAAGATTCTAAGAATGCCATTGTAGAAATTAGGGCTGGAACGGGAGGCGATGAAGCATCTATTTTTGCAGGCGATTTGTTTAGAATGTATACAAAGTACTGCGAATCGAAAAATTGGAAAATAGAAATCAATAGTTTTACAGAAGGTACGGTGGGTGGTTATAAGGAAATAATATTTAAAATTATTGGTGATGGTGTATATGGCATAATGAAATTTGAGTCGGGTGTTCATAGAGTTCAGCGTGTACCGCAAACCGAAACACAAGGCAGAGTGCACACTTCGGCTGCAACGGTAGCAGTTTTTCCCGAAGCCGACGAGTTTGACATTCAGCTCAATATGAACGACATTCGCAAAGAAACCTTCTGCTCGAGCGGACCAGGTGGGCAATCAGTAAATACAACCTATTCGGCAGTTCGGCTAACTCATATTCCTACAGGTATTGTTGTAAGCATTCAAGACGAAAAATCGCAAATAAAAAATTACGAAAAAGCATTAAACGAACTTCGTACAAGAATTTATAATTTAGAATATCAAAAATACCTCGACCAAATAAGCGCAAAACGCAAAACGATGGTATCTACGGGCGATCGTTCAGCCAAAATACGAACTTACAATTATCCACAAAACAGAGTTACTGATCATCGTATCAATTTAACTCTCTATAACTTAGATTCAATCATCAATGGCGATTTAGATGAACTGATTCATGCATTGCAAGTTGCAGAAAATGCCGAAAAACTAAAAGAATCGGAACAACTATAAACATTTTATATATGAATTACAATCAATTAGTAGAACAGATAAAACAAAAAGAAAGTTTTCTTTGTGTAGGATTGGATACAGACATCAATAAAATACCCGAATTTTTAAAAATACTCAACGATCCTATTTTTGCTTTTAACAAAGGAATTGTGGAGGCAACAGCCGAATACAGTATAGCATATAAAATAAATGTTGCTTTTTATGAGGCATTAGGCAAAAAAGGTTGGGAAAGTTTAGAAAAAACCGCATGGCACATTAAAAATAATTATCCTAACATTTTTTTAATAGCCGATGCCAAACGAGGCGATATAGGGAACACATCAGCACAATATGCAAAAGCATTTTTCCATACTTTACCCTTCGATGCTGTTACCGTTGCTCCATATATGGGAAGCGACAGCGTGAAGCCATTTTTGGAATATGAAAACAAATTTGTGATACTATTAGCGCTAACATCAAACGAAGGTGCTGCTGATTTTCAGTATTTCGAAAATAACGAATTTGAATTTTTATTCGAAAAAGTTATTAAAGTTTCTCAACAATGGGCCGACAAAGAAAAAATGATGTATGTAGTGGGTGCTACACGTGCCGAAATGCTCGAACAAATACGCAAACTTGTTCCTGATCATTTTCTCTTAATTCCTGGTGTGGGAGCTCAGGGAGGAAGTCTTGAAGAAGTTGCTAAATATGGCTTGAATGCTAATGGTGGATTGATAGTTAATTTGTCGAGAAATATTATTTATGCTGGCAACCAAGAAGATTTTAGAGAACAAAGTGCTGCAGTTGCGAAACTTATTCAGATGAAAATGCGTACACTCTTAGAAAATCATAGAATCATTTAACAACTTATGAGCGAAGATTTTCTCCAGTTTTTATGGCAATATCGCTTATTTGATGAAAATAATTTATGCACAAGCAATGGGGAGAAAATCGAAATTATTCATGTAGGAACAAAAAATTCTGATGCAGGACCTGACTTTTTTAATTCAAGAATTCGTTATGCTGGTATAGAGTGGGCTGGAAATGTTGAGATACATAAAAATTCATCCGATTGGAACATTCATCAACATAACATCGATGAAGCATACGATAACGTTATATTACACGTAGTTTGGAATTACGATCAAGATGTTTTTAATAGTAAACATCAAAAGATACTAACAATCACTTTACCTATATTACCCGAAACAATGCAAGAATACAAATCGCTTTACGAAAATCATAAACCAATCGCTTGTTCCGATAAACTTTCTCGTTTAAACTATCCATTTGCAACATATCTTGAAACACTTGCAGTTAGCAAATTGGAAAAAAAATCGAAATTAATTTCGAATGAATTAAAAGAAACACAATACAATTGGGAGGAGTCTTTTTATCGAATATTAGCATATAGTTTTGGACTTAAAGCAAATGCCCATGCTTTTCTGATGTTGGCACAAACAACACCGTTAACCATAATAAAAAAAAATTTAGATCAATACTTTCGTATTGAAGCACTGATGTTTGGTCAGTCTGGATTGTTACCGCAACAATCCGATCATCCGTATGTGGCTAAATTGATAAAAGAATATGCATACTTGCAACACAAATATAATTTAGTTCCTTTAAATGCTTCGGTATGGAAGTTTTCGAAAATTCATCCTCCTTCCTTTCCTACCATTCGTATTGCACAGTGGGTTTATTTTCTTCATAAACATGCAAATGATTTAATGAATTTAATTAAGGAAGTACCATTTAAAAAGCTGGTTAAACAATTTCAAATTAAAACATCAGAATTTTGGGATACCCATTATACATTCGAAAAAGAAACAGAAGTCCCCGTACGAAACAGGATGGGTAAGAGTTTTATTCATTTAATTTTTATTAATTCCGTTTTGCCGTTTATTTTCATTTATGCTAAAGAAAAGCAAAACACATCATTGCAAGAGTGGGTGATAAATATTTTTGAGCAAATACCATCGGAAAAAAATCATATCATAAAATTTTGGCATGAAGCAAATATTATACCTAAAAATGCTTTTCAATCGCAAGCATTGCTGTATTTATATGAGCAGTTTTGCAAACCACGTTTTTGTTTGCGATGTAATATAGGAACGTATTTATTATTGCATACTAAATCGCTTTGACCTTATGGTAAAGCCCAAAAAGTATTTAGGACAACATTTTCTGCACGATAGAAATATTGCTCAAAAAATAGTACAATTGCTAAAACCAGCAAAAACAATTATTGAAGTAGGTTCGGGAACAGGAGCTTTATCTACAATATTGTTTCAGTTATATAAAGAAAAAGTATTGTTTTTCGATATAGATGCAGAATCTATTGAGTTTTTACACGAGCAAATACAAATACCAACTTCTCAGTTGTATTTGCAAGATTTTTTAACAGTAAATCTCAATGAATTCATCGCTCCGATCCATATCATTGGTAATTTCCCATACAATATTAGCAGTTCTTTATTATTTAAAATATTAGAAAACAAACATCTTGTTTCTCAGGTTGTATGTATGTTGCAAAAAGAAGTTGCTCAACGAATTTGTGCAAAAGAGGGCAACAAAATGTACGGAATATTGAGCGTGTTAATTCAAACTTATTATGACGTTCTTTATCATTTTCAGGTAAATGAAAGTGTTTTTGTACCACCACCAAAAGTAAAGTCGGCAGTAATTGAGTTAAGATATAAAAACGATGCCCCTGTACCGCTAAACGAAGAATTTTTTTTCGCTATGGTAAAAGCATCGTTTAATAAAAGAAGAAAAATATTATCAAATTCTCTTAGCGATATAATTGATAAAAAATACATCCCCGAAAAATATGCAACAAAACGACCAGAAATGCTTAGTGTATCGGAGTTTTTAGATTTATCGAATCAATTGTATTTAAAAATTCGAACTAAATCATAGAAGTAAATTCGTAAAATATTTCTATTTTTGTGCTCAATTGATAAAATAACGTGAGCAAAGATTTTAATTCTGATTGGCTTTTTGATATCTATAATTATAATAAACGTATTTACCTTATTGTATCTATTATTTCAATTGTTGTTTTTTCAATATTGGCTTATCTTTTACCGTCGGAATACCGTGCCACAGTTATATTATTTCCGGCAAGCAACGAATCGGTCAGTTATAGCGTATTTGCCGAAAACTCTCAAACCAAAGGGATAACACGTTTTGGCGAAAATGAAGAAGTGGAATACTTTTTACAAGTGCTAAATAGCGACGAAATTAAAGATTATATAACAAAGCGTTTTAATTTATATGAACATTATAATATAGATACTTTATCGTACAAGTATCCAAAAACAAAACTTACCAGAAAATGGGAAAATAATGTTTCGTTTCGAAAAACTGAATTCTTATCTATTGAGATAGAAGTGTTCGATCATGATCCCAAATATGCAGCAAATATGGCAAATGCTATTGCCGAATATGCCGATACACTCATGAACAAAATAAAACACGAACGTTCGAAGAAAGCTTATGAAATTGTTAAAAAAGAATATTTCGATGCATTAGCCCAATTGCAATACATGCAAGATTCGATACAAAAGATTAGAAAATTAGGTGTTATAAATTATGATGCACAAAGCGAGGTATATAGCGATGCATATGCTCAAGCGTTAGCAAAAGGGAATATGCAAGGAGCCAAATTATTGGAAGAAAAGTTTCGTGTTTTATCGGAGTATGGGGGCATTTACCAAACTTTTGATGAAATGCTTACTTACGAAGCTAAGCGTATTGTTGCGTTAAAAGAAAAATATATTCAGGCTAAAGTTGATGCTGAGCAATTTATACCATACAAATTTATTGTTAGCAAAGCTGATATACCCGAAAAAGAATATTATCCAATACGTTGGCTAATAATTGTAGGAGGGCTACTTTCATCGTGGCTATTATTAACGGTTATTTTAGCCTTCATGATTAAAAAAAAAAAGTTCAATTACATCTGAATTATGAAAACATCATTCATCAAATATTAACTTTCGAACTATTTAATTATACTGGTATGGAAAAAATATTTAGTAACTATTCGCTAATACGTCTAATAAGTAAATGGCGACTTCATCTGTTTATAGTTTCAATAATCTCTATTGCGTTGGGTGTTTTTATATCTTCGCCTATTGTTATTACACCAAAATATAAATCAACTGCAATCGTTTATCCAACCAATTTATTTGAATATTCTAAAGAATCTACCACAGAGCAAATGTTTCAAATTCTATTGTCGAGCGATATAAAATTCAAAATGTTAGAAGCCTTTAATCTCGATAAACATTATAAACTCGATAGAAAAGATCCACAATTTATTACCCAATATTTAAACGAATATGATGATAATGTAAGCATTAGTAAAACGGAATATGAATCGGTTGAAATAAAGGTTTTGGATAAAAATCCGAAGCAGGCAGCAGCAATGGTAGATAGCCTTATTAAATTTTACAATCAAAAAGTAGCCGAATTGCACAAAGTAAAACAAAAAGAAATGATGGAAATTATGAATAAGGCTATGATAGAGAAACAAAAAGAAATAGATTCTATAGAAAATATACTAACAGAAATTCGTTCAAAATACAATATTTTGAATTATAATTTACAAAGTGCCGAAATTACCAAAGGCTTACTATCGGGCAATAAACAAGCTGTTGAGATATACAAAAATATGGAATTATATGGCGGAAAATTTAAACATTTAGACTCACTTCTAAATAATTACAGAAAGCAGTACCTTGGATATAAATCATCTTACGAAGGGGCATTACGTGAATATAGAAAGAATATTTCGTATGCACTGGTTGTGCAGAAACCGTTTCCAGCCGATAAAAAATCGTACCCCGTACGTTGGGCAATTACGCTTTTAACTTTTATTGGGGGCTTTATTATTGCACTAATCGTTATTGCATTTATCGAAAGTAAAAAAGCAAAAGTTGAAGCTTAATAAAAAGGATATCATAATACTTTACGCTGTTGTATCTGTATTTTTGGCTTTAAGTGTTTATTTTGTAGCCAAAAAACAGTTTGTTTTTCTTCTTTCCCCTGTAATTTTATTGTTTTTATTGATTGCAATTTTTTCACTCGATAAACTACTTTTGTTTATAGCTTTTGCCACACCCTTATCCCTCCAATTAAGTGAATTTATGCCTGGTCTCCCCATTAATATGTATTTGCCAACCGAACCTTTATTGTTTGGAATATTATTATTATTTATTCTAAAGCTAATTGTGAGCAAGGGCATTGATTATGAAATATTACGTCATCCTATTTCAATAATCATTTTTATTCAATTACTATGGATATTTATTACATCTTTAACGAGCTCAATGCCTATAGTATCGTTAAAATTCTTTTTAGCTCGAGCATGGTTTGTAGTAGGATTTTATGTATTAGTAGCACATTTGTTTAAAGAGCAGAAAAACATTGGTCGATATATATGGCTTTATACCGTTTCGTTGATTGTTGTAATAGGATACACTTTGTATCGCCAATCAAAATATGGCTTTTTCGACCAACAATTTGCCAATATGGCTCCCAATCCTTTTTATAACGATCATACTGCGTATGCTGCTGCATTGGCTATGATTATTCCATTTATGTTTGGGCTTTTATTCCTAAAAAATTATTCGTATTGGCAAAAAATAGTTGCTTTTATAGTTATAGCTATATTAACTATAGGATTGATATTCTCTTATACACGAGCATCATGGTTGAGCATTTTCGTAGCTTTTGGGGCATTTATTATTTTACTATTTAAAATTAAGTTTCGAACCATAGTCCTTATAACTGTTACTTCTGTTGTTCTTATAGCTTTGGTTTGGACACAACTTATTATGAAGCTTGAAAAAAACCGCCAAGACGCTTCAAGTGATTTTATGGAACAACTGCAATCTATTACTAACATAAGCACTGATGTGAGCAATTTGGAACGACTAAACAGGTGGAGTTGTGCATATCGTATGTTTCTCGACAAACCTATATTTGGTTGGGGACCAGGCACATACATGTTTAAATATGCTCCATATCAGTTGTCGTACGAAAAAACAAGCATAAGCACTAACTTTGGCGACGTTGGAAATGCTCATAGTGAATACTTAGGACCTTTATCAGAACAAGGATTTTTGGGATTATTATTAATGCTTGTGTTAGTGTTTACTGTATTATACTATGCTGTGAGTTTATATCGTAATTCAACAAACAAGAACGATAAAATTATTGTTTTATCTTCATTAATCGGGCTTATTACGTATTATGTTCATGGAGTGTTAAACAATTTTTTAGATACCGATAAGCTTTCGGCTCTTTTTTGGGCTTATACGGCAATTATTGTTATTTATGATATAAAAAATCGTCGGCAAAACAAGGAACAAAAAAATGCTATTGACACGTAGTTAAAAATTATTTACCTTTACCATAAAGTCGAAAAATATGAAATGCAGGCTACTTTTTATTTTTATACTTTTTAATATACATAATTCTTACAGTCAATCTATCGAAGATAAATACAAATTGCTTCGTCAAACTTTTGATACAATAAAAATTGATTCACTTACTTTTAGCGACTTATATGGCTCACAATTGGACGAGATATTTTTAGATTTAAAGCAAATTAACGAAGCATATCGCTTTCAGATAGACTCCTTAACAAGCACTTATTCCAAAAATAATGCTTTGCTTACCGATTTGAATAATAAAAACAAAATGTTTTTGTATTTGCTTATTGCTAGTTGCTCAATTTTGCTCATCATAATTATTGTTTTGATAATAATATTGCTTAAAAAGTCGGTTTTAAATAAGAAATATCAACATTTATCAATGGAAAATGGGAAGTTGATCGCCGAAATTGACAAAATAAAACAATTACACCAACAGGAACAAGAATTATATAAAGAACATTTACAAAAAAATGAAGACGAAAAGCAGAAACTTACAGCAAAAATTCAGCAAATTCAACAGGAAATTAAAACACATCAGGACGAGAAAATGCAAATGCAAGAAAAAATAAACGAATTACAACAAAAAAATCAGACCTTACATAACGAATTAATGAACGAACAAACAAAATGCGAAGAACTTTCGGCTCACGTTAATGATTTGCTCGAATTAAAAAGAGAAAAAGAGTTGCTAATTGAACAACTCAAAGCAGAAAATTTACAATTAAAAGAAATAGAATTAAAAGATGTATCAACGATTCAAGATTTAGAAAAGCAAATAGAAGAATTAAAAGCCGAGAACAACGAATTGCTTCAGCGTGTTGTTAAAGCTGCCGAAACAGAACAAAAGGTCAACAATGAATTAAAAAAATTTATTGCCGAGCTTCAGGCTATGTTGCCATTACCAAAGCATGACTAATGCTATGAAAAAATATCAGTTTTTCATATACATTTGAAACATAAAAATTTCAATTATGGATAAAATTAAAGTTGCAATTAATGGTTTTGGTCGAATTGGCCGCAATGTTTTTAAAATTGCTTTAGAAAAATCAAATCTTGAAATTATTGGAATTAACGATCTTACCGACACAAAAACTTTGGCTTATTTGTTGAAATACGATTCAACGCAAGGGAAATTCAACGGCAACGTTAGTTACGATGAACAGCATCTTATTGTTAATGGCAAAAAGATAAAAGTTTCGGCCGAAAAAAATCCTGCTTCCATACCTTGGAATGAAAAACCCGATGTAGTTATAGAGTCCACAGGTAAATTTACAAGCAGACATAGCGAAAAAGGAGGATATGGCGATCATTTAACTAATGGTGCCAAAAAAGTAATTCTTACGGTACCTGCAAAAGACGAAATTGACCGAATGATTGTGATTGGTGTAAATGATTCCGACTTACAGTCAACCGATCAATGCGTGTCGAATGCATCATGTACTACCAATTGTTTAGCACCCATCGTAAAAATATTGAACGACACTTTTGGAATAGAAAATGGCTTCATGACCACAGTACATGCCTATACTAACGATCAAATGATTTTAGATGCTCCACACAAAGATTTACGTCGTGCAAGAGCAGCTGCTGTATCACAAATACCAACCACTACAGGTGCGGCAAAGTCGGTAGGCAAGGTAATCCCTGCACTTAAGGGCAAACTCGATGGCGTAGCCATCAGAGTACCCACTCCAACTGGCTCTATTGTTGATTTTGTTGCCAATTTAAAACGCGAAGCTACAAAAGAAGAAATTAATGCTGCTGTTAAAGCTGCTGCCGAAGGACCTATGAAAGGTATTGTTGAGTATTGCGAAGATCCCATCGTTTCTGTTGATGTTATTCACAATCCGCATTCGAGTATTTTCGATGCTCAGAGCACAATGGTAATTGGCAAGATGGTAAAAATATTTGCTTGGTACGACAACGAATGGGGATATTCATGTCGTGTTGTCGATCTTATACCCATGTTATTTAAATAAAATTTATTTATGGACGAATTGGAAAAATATAAACAAGCTCGGCAACATATAGCCGAGCTTAAGTCGTTTTATGTACATCTTATTTGGTATGTGATGGCGAATATTTTTTTGGTAATTTATAATTTAGCCACTGTACCAGAAAATTTGTGGTTTTTCTGGGTAATATTGTTTTGGTTAGTTGGTTTGTTTTGTCATGCATATGCAGTGTTTTTTAAAGGAAGTATCTTTGGGAAACGATGGGAAGATAAAAAACTGCAAGAACTGATAAACAAAGAAACACACCAATGATAGAAGAAAAAATATTTACACACCTAACATTAAATGAATTTGAATCATTAGCGTTAGAAGTTTTCACTTATCAATACGAAAAACTTTCTTTATATCGCCATTTTTGCGAATTTCGAAAAAAAACACCACGAACAGTAAAAAATATTTACGAAATTCCTTTTTTACCGATACAATTTTTTAGAACACATACCATAAATACAAACAATAAGTACGAACTTTTATTTGAAAGTAGCGGAACAACAGCAACGCAAACTTCCAAGCATTATATTTTTTCGGCACAATGGTACGAAAAAGCCTGTACCTTATCGTTTCAGCATTTTTATGGAAGCCCTGGCGAGTATTTATGGATTGCATTAATGCCCGACACAACTCAACGTCAAAATTCTTCGCTTGTTTATATGGCTAATCAATTTGTAAAACTTTCGAAATTCAAAGAAAGTGGCTTTTATTTGAACCGAATGGATAAAGCCTTTGATGTGTTGCATAAATCCATCGAGCAAAATATACCTACTATCTGTTTAGGATTGACGTATGCATTGCTCGATTTTGCCGAACAATATTCGTTGCCAGCCAATAACATAATATTTATGGAAACAGGCGGCATGAAAGGCAAACGACGCGAGTTGCCACGCAAAGAAGTACATCGGATTTTATCGTCGGCATTTGCCGTATCGCACATTCATTCGGAATATGGAATGACCGAACTGTTATCGCAAGCGTATTCGCAAGGAAATGGTTATTTTAATACTCCTCCATGGATGAAAATCATTATTCGCGATGAAACCAATCCTTATCACATAAATTTACTAGAGAAAAGAGGAGGCATAAACATTATAGATTTAGCAAACTTGTATTCCTGTTCTTTTATCGAAACCGAAGATATGGGCATTTTACACAACGATAATACAGTGGAAATATTAGGTCGTTTGAATCAAACTATAGTGAGAGGGTGCAATACAATGATGGAGTAGCGAACATATAGTGTTTTAAGATGAAATTGAATACAATATTTATCAAAAACTCAGACAGGGATGTCGGAGATAAACTGTAACACTGGCATCCTGCCAGTGAAGAATTAGTACTCCGACAAGGATGTTGGAGATACTTTGTATTCTGGCATCATGCCTAATCGACATATACAGAACTTAATAATTTTTGAAGAAATTGTTCCCTAATTTTATGCTACTCAATGATTTAAATTGAGATGCTATTGATTGAGTTTAGGTTAACATTTTGGCAAATATAAATAGTACTTTTAAAACTTAGTTTTTATTTATAAAAATTAGTTTAAATGATTAATAAAAAAAATGGGAAAACTTTTTCCCATTATATTTTTCTACTTTGAAGATCATATTAGATAGAATGTTATGAAGAAATATAAAAAAGCTATGAATGATTTTTAAACAAACGTTATAACTTTGAATGTTCCTTTTAGACGATTGCCGTTAATCCAATATCCATAATACCAATAACCATTATTCCAATCTCCATCTATCCAAGTTCCATCATACCAAGTTCCATCATACCATGTTCCTTTTATCCAAGTTCCATCATACCAAGTTCCCTCATACCATGTTCCTTTTATCCAAGTTCCTTTATACCATGAGCCATTATTCCATGTACCGTTTTTCCATACTCCGTCATACCATGAGCCATTATTCCATGTACCGTTTTTCCATACT
>JAOADU010000052.1 GCA_026417155.1 Bacteroidales bacterium
ATACTGAATAACTTTGTTTAAGTATATGTTAACATCCATCAAATTGGATGCTGCAATACGTCCTATCGAATATTTAGGAATATCGCCCATTAAACCAGCTGTATAAAACTGATCGCTCGGTGGTGTCCCATAAGTTGGAATTAAGTTTTGAGAATAATATTGCACATTTTGTCTACACATTTCACTATGAATACCTTTGCCTATGAGTAAAAAATGCTTTATTTTATATTGATATTGAGCATATAAAGCACGAATAAAATTATGTATGGATAGTGGATGCTTCGGAATTCCATAAGCATACTTATCGTATAATTGAGCAATATCAACCATAAGTGTTTGATAGCCCGAAGAATTTCGATATGTTGCGTATGAATTCGCTACCGAATACAACGAAGAATGTGTAATGATAATATAATCAGCTTGTTGAGCTAAATCAACATAACGAGAATAATACATTCCGGGCATAACGGTTGCATTATATACTGAATCTTCATAACAATAATACAACCATTTCTCAGAAACATTTCCATTGGGGATAAGTGCTTTATGAAGACCAGATTCGTATTTCACATAAATCTTTTTATGATTGCTTACGTCCCATAATAATATTTTTGCTGTTGAAGGTGCTTGAAATTGCACATAACTTTTATTATAAACCGAATGATTCTGTAAGAAAAAAGAATATCTTGCAAAGTTGAAGCTCATCTGATGTGGATAAAGAATTTTGAAGTACGACAAAGCCTGTTTGTCCGTATTTATTAACAAATCATTTACAGATTCTAATTTAAGAGAACTTGTAGCGGATAAAGAAAAATTTAATGATAAC
Organism: Bacteroidales bacterium; assembly: GCA_026417155.1. Taxonomy (GTDB): domain Bacteria; phylum Bacteroidota; class Bacteroidia; order Bacteroidales; family GWA2-32-17; genus Ch61. The sequence continues at coordinate 827 of JAOADU010000052.1, forward strand.
TGTTTCTCAATCCTGTTTAAACCGTTATATATAGTATCAAAAATAGATGTATTGTTTAAGCTTATTTTCAAATGATGATTCCCTGCACCTATATATGAAGCATTAGAAACACCTAATACACAAAATGATATCTTTACAGGTTCGTTAACATTTGCAAAATTGGGTGTTGGTATGTTTATGATCAATGGATTATTAATATCTGCAAAATTTGTTGCCCATCCCTCAGCTTTATTATACCAACATCCTACTTCACCATAATAATAAACTTCGGGTCGAATAAAAAGTTTTTCCACATAACAATACGGATGAATTGCTTGAGAATATGCAGCAAACGCTGTATCTACTTCGTATAAAACCCGACGATTGTTTTGAGAGTTATTCCACGTAAGAAAATAATAAATAGTGTCATTAATTAGTGAATAGTACGGATTAGTAATTTGATTAGGTTGTTCGTACATAAGTGAATCAAACCAACCATTATTTGCTTCAGCAAAAAATTCGATATAATCGGTATTATTAAAAACCCCATCATCTTCACCGTGAATATAAATGTACTGTTCTTTTCCCCGAGCAAATAATTGTATATTTTTCGGTGAAATATTATTGACAGGAAAGCCTGCTTGTACCAAAGTCTGACGGTTTATTCTATAAATACCTGTTTTAGAAATAGGAATACGAAAGTATTTTTGATTATAATTAATCCATTCGCTACCATAAGGTTGCGAATTTAAAGCATTAACAATGCTTCCTAAAATAAAAGTAATGACAATAGTAATTGATTTCTTCATATTTCCCTGTAAAAATAATGAATTTTAAAATTTTCTTAAATAAATTTTGCTTATGAAAATATTTTTTTCATCTTTACAAAAATTAAAAAAAATAAACACCAGAATTTTATAATTTTTTCTGACTGCTATTATTTCTGCTTGTAAACAAAATCAAAGCAATAGTAACGAACAACAAACGATTACCAATGATTCCATATCTCTACAAAAAGCATTTTAAAAAATGAAAGCATTGACGACTTGAAATATCAAATGACGTATCAAGATGTAATTGATATGCTAGGAACACCTAGTAAAGAGTAAAAAATTCCGTCTGAACAGCCTAACAGCAACACAATTCGTGTTTATTATTACGATATGGGTATTCTGCTTATATTTAATCAAGAAGTTAATAACGAGCCATTGCTTGAAAATATTTCTCCGTGTACTTTTTAAAAAAAACGTGGCATAGGAATAGATAGTACAGCCAAGAAGTAAACGAAAAATTTCACTATTTAATTTTACAGCCCATAACCACAGATTCCGTAGTGTTATTTGCAGTGTTTTGAATGAATAACCATAAACATCGAAAATGGCAAAGTTTCAAGAATATTTTTGGGACTTTCCTGACGAAGAATAATTTATTGCTAATCTCTTTTTATTTTTTGAACAATTTCCTTACGTTTGCAAAAAATTTTACGTATGATATCTTTGGGTGAAGCAATTCAGCATTCTATTGATGCAGCATTTTTCTTGACAGATACTGAAAAAATTTATTTTACAGATAGTTTAAACAGAATTTTAGCCGAAGATATAATTGCAGATATAGATATTCCCTCTTTTAACAAATCAGCCATGGATGGATATGCACTCCGCAAGGAAGACATAAACCATCCACTAACCATTTTACAGGTTGTGCAAGCAGGAGACAATCCCATTCGAGAACTTCCTCCCCAACATTGCGTAAAAATCATGACGGGGGCACGCATCCCCGATAATGCCAACTATGTAGCTAAAATCGAAGATACATATATCGACGAGAATGGTTTCGTTCGTATTAAGCATATCGAAAATAAAAGTAACATCCGTTTTAAAGCAGAAGACACAAAAAAAGGTGATGTTATATTAAATAAAGGCTGTTTAATTAGAGCACAAGAAATTGCCACATTAGCTACATTAGGAAAGACTGTTGTTAGTGTACATCAAACTCCTACTGTGTCAATAGCATCTACTGGAAATGAACTTGTAGAACCACACAATATTCCTACCGATTATCAGATTAGAAATTCTAATGCCTATCAAATTATTGCTCAATGTTTACAAATGAAAATTAATCCTCTTTATGATGGAATAATTCCCGACAACGAAACGATAACATCCGAACAAATTCAACAATTAACCGAAAAAAGTGACGTAGTAATTCTAACGGGTGGAGTATCTATGGGCGATTTTGATTTCATTCCTCATGCTATAAGAAAAATTGGTTTTGACATCATTTTTCAATCCATTGCGGTGCAACCAGGAAAACCTACTTTAATGGCACAAAAAGACAAAAAAACTATATTTGGCTTACCAGGCAACCCTGTTTCGTCGTTTTTGCAATTTGAACTAATTGTAAAGCCATTTTTATTTAAACTTATGGGACATAATTACCGCCCAATCGAGCTCTATTTACCATTAGCTCAAACATATCACAGAAAAAAAGCCGAAAGGACTAGTCTAGTACCTGTAAAAATACATGATCGTAGCGTAATTCCTGTTGAATATCATGGCTCGGCACATCTTTTCTCGTTAAATGATGCAAGCGGATTTATAATTATACCATCTGGCATAACAAGTATAGAAAGCGGAACATATGTTAATGTACGACTCTTTTCATCGTAAAATAAATTATTTACGGATATCAGTAACCGATAGATGCAATTTTCGGTGTATCTATTGCATGCCCGAAGAAGGTGTAAAATCAATTCCTCACCAGCAAATATTACGATACGAAGAAATTATTGATTTTGTTAAAGTTGCTGTAAATTTTGGTATTGATAAAGTACGTATAACTGGCGGCGAGCCTTTAGTAAGAAAAGGAATTATTTCTTTTATTGAAATGTTATCAAATATAGAAGGAATAACCGATCTATCCCTTACCACAAATGGTTATTTTCTATTCGAAATGGCAGAGTCCATAAAAAAAGCAGGCATTTCAAGAATTAATATCAGCCTCGATACTATAAACCCAGAAAAATTTTATTCAATAACACGCGGAGGAGATGTTAATGTTGTAATTAAAGGAATATTAAAAGCTAAAGAATTGGGATTTAATCCAATAAAAATTAATGCAGTAAAAAGTATTCAGTCTGATAAAGAAATTGAAGAATTAAAACAATTTGCAAAGCAATATAATCTTGAGCTTCGGTTTATTCAACTGATGAATCTAAAAGAAGGTATTTTTTCCAAAGTTGAAGGAGGCGAAGGTGGTTCCTGTGAGTTATGTAATAGACTTCGTTTAACTGCCGATGGTTACCTTATGCCTTGTTTATTTAGTAATATAAAATATAACATTAGAGAATACGGCTATGAAAAAGCAATACAGTTAGCTGTACAAAACAAACCTGCTTGTGGAAAAAATAACCAAAGCAGGCATTTTTATAATATTGGAGGTTGAAAAGGTTAAAGAGGTTTAAGTTGCTCCAAGTATAATTCTATAGTTTTTTTCAAACCATAATATAAAGCATCACTAATAAGTGCATGCCCAATAGAAACTTCAAGCAAATGTGGAATATTTAAATAAAAATAACGTAAGTTTTGTAAGTTTAAGTCATGGCCAGCATTTACACCTAACCCAATTAAATTTGCCAATTCAGCCGCTTTAATAAATGGTTCTATTGCCTGTTCTTTATTTATTTCATATAAGCGAGCATAAGGTTCGGTATATAGCTCAATTCTATCCGTATTTGTTTCTTTTGCCCAACGAATATTTTCTAGGTCAGTTTCAACAAATATTGAAGTACGAATTCCTGCATCGTGCAATTCTTTTATAACTTTTTTTAAAAAATCTAAATTGTTCTTAACATCCCAACCTGCATTTGAAGTTAATGCGTCAGGAGGATCGGGAACTAATGTAACCTGAGCAGGTTTAACATCTTTAACTAAACGAAGAAATTTTTCAGACGGATAGCCTTCAATATTAAATTCTACTGTTATCAACTTGCTAATTTCGTAAACATCGCTATAGCGAATATGTCGTTCATCAGGGCGAGGATGCACTGTTATGCCCTGAGCTCCAAATTTTTCACAATCTACAGCTGCTTTTGCTACATTTGGAATATTTCCACCTCGAGCGTTACGAATTGTTGCAATTTTGTTTATATTTACGCTCAACTTTGTCATATTTTTTTTTGGCAAAGTTAGAAGTTGAATTAAAGTTTTCAAAATGATTGCAAAAGAATTGTTATCAGAATTTGTAACACCTTTACGAACATCCGATACCGCAAATAAAGCATTGCAATGGATGGAAATTTATCGCATATCGCACTTGCCTATTGTAAACGACAAAGAACTTCTGGGTTTAATTTCCGATAGCGATATTTACGATTTGAATTCTCCCGAAGAGCCTATTGGAAATCACTCATTATCCTTAAGTTCACCTTATGTTTTTGAAGACCAACACATTTTCGAAGTCGTACAAAAAGTTTCCGACCATAAACTCACCGTCATTCCTGTTTTAAATGAAAAAAAAGAATACGTTGGATTAATTACATTGCAAGATTTGCTCGTAGGATTAGCAAAAGTTACAAATGTAGAAAAACATGGTGCAATCATTGTCATCGAGATGAACATTCGCGATTATTCTCTCGTCGAAATTTCTCAAATTATTGAAAGCGAAGAAGCAAAAATACTATCCTTATATATTTCAACAACTACCGATAGCACAAAAATAGATGTAACTATAAAAGTCAATCAAGATGATATTAGTCGTATTATTGCTTCATTAAACCGTTACAACTACATCATTAAACATACTTTTTTAGATAATTCCGACCTAAATGATTTTTATAAAGATAGACTCGATTCGTTGTTTCGATTTTTAAATACCTAAATGAAATCGTTGTTTGCCATATTAATAACGTTTTTTTCTTTACAAACTTTTTCTCAATATCTTATTGTTAAAGACATTATTTACGACGGAAATAAAAAAACAAAAAATTTTATTATTGAACGTGAACTTACATTTAAAAGAGGCGATACACTATGGTTCCCTTATATTCAAAAGCATTTTGAACAATCGCAAGAAAATATTTTAAAAACCTCACTTTTCAATTTTGTAACTATTGACACCGTTCACACTTACAAAGAATTTACGACTATTAAGATTACTGTCGTAGAACGATGGTATTTGTGGCCAATTCCTATATTCGAGCAAGCATCAAGAAATATAAACACATGGCTATATGAAAAAGATTACGACAAAATAAATTATGGAATTTTTATAGCACAAGCTAATTTTCGTGGTAGAGATGAACTCCTTAGAGCTATTGCACGCATGGGTTTTCGCGAACAATATGGATTTGCATACACTATTCCGCATATTTTCCAAAGTCAAACAACAGGTGTAGAAATAAAAGCCTTGTATTTTAGACAAAAACAATTAGCGTTTAAAAACATTAACAACAAACCTCTATATGTTTCCAGTAACAATTATTTATATTCCAATTATGATGTGAGTTTCGAATTGACATATAGACCAAAACTATACGCTATTCACAGCTTTGAAATATCATTCGAAAAACATCAAATAAACGATAGTCTTTATATTTTAAATCCCGATTTTATTTACGATTCCATACAACAAATTTCTTTTCCTTCATTTAGCTATTATTTTCGATACGATAGAACTAATTCTGTATCATATCCTACCAAAGGCTATTTTTTCGAGCAAATTATTTCCTATCAGGGTATTCCAAATTCTAAATTAAATATTCCTACGATAAATATTAAAGCAGCATATTATTATTCATTCTTATCACGTATTTTCAATGCACATGGAATTTCTACAAGTTATTCTTATTTGAAAGATTACGGATATCTTACTCACAAAGCATTTGGTTATCGTACTGCTCCAAGAGGTTACGAATTATATTTAATTGATGGAAACGCTTATATATTGTTTCAAAACAGTGTTCGTTACATGTTAATAAAACCACATGTTAAAAACATATATAAACTTAAAAATGAACGGTTTGCAAAATTTCATTACGCCTTTTATCTATCAATCAATGGCGATCTTGGTTATGTGCAAAATAAATTTTCCGAGCCACTTACCAATCAGCTTCTTTATGGATATGGCTTAGGAATTGATTTTGTTACGTATTACGATATTACACTTCGAACAGAATTTTCAGTAAATCAACTCGGTAAGAAAGGAATATATTTTCATTTTTCCACATTTATCTAAAATATTATTTATATGAACTCTATAGGAATATACACAAATCAGCAATTTAATGAATTCAAAACAGAATTATTTATATTAATCAAATTATTAACATATCACAAAAAACATATTTATATCCAACAACCTGTTTTTAACTTTCTAAAAGAAAACGATTCAATTGGCCTCAATTGGAAATACATTCACTCTTATAACAGCTTAGAAAAAGAAAACCTATTATTTCAAATTATAATTACTATTGGCGGCGATGGTACCATTCTCGAAAGCATTCACCAATTATATCCTAACTTACATTTACCTGTACTTGGTATAAATAGCGGTCGATTGGGATTTTTAGCCAACATCAATATTTCTGAAATAGAAAAAGCTATTTATCATCTATTAAACAAAAATTACAACATTGATAACCGTACCATGGTAGAATTAGTTGACCATGATTTGTTTGACAATAAAAACTTTGCTTTAAACGAATTTACAATTCACAAACTCGATACTTCGTCGATGATAAACATAGAATTGTATATTAATCAGCTTCATGTAAATACTTATTGGGCAGATGGATTAATAATATCAACACCCACAGGCAGTACTGCTTACTCGCTCTCGGCAGGTGGACCAATTGTTCACCCCGACACTAAGAATCTTATCATTACACCCATAGCTGCCCATAACCTAAACATACGTCCGTTAATAGTTTCCGACAATGTATCCATTCAACTAAAAGTGAGCGGTAGAGCAGAATATTGCATGATTTCGATGGATTATTTATCGAAGGCTGTTCCCATAAATTCAAAATTCACCATAAATAAATCAAATATCGAAGCTAAATTTTTAAATATTCAAGGTTATAATTATTTCAACACTTTGAAAAACAAATTATTGTGGGGGGCAGATAAGCGAAATTAAGTATTTTTTAATACTTTAATACTTATTTTTTTCACACTTTCTTTTGTAATAAAATATAAATTACATATTTTTGAATTCAGATTTGAAAACCAAATTCTACTTCATGAGTAGAAATGTTATGATATTATTTTTATTTGTATTGATACCTGTAATTCTCGATGCTCAATCGCAATCAAGATGGAAGCGAATGCGTTATGAAATATTTTATGGAATTGGGGCAACTAATTTTTTAGGTGAACTTGGCGGAGCAGATAGAGAAGGAACTAATTTCGTCCGTGATTTGGAAATTGCCATGACTCGACCATCTACCCATTTAGGTTTACGTTATCGTATTACCGAAACCGTATCATCAAAAGCTATGCTTTCTTATGGAATTCTCAGGGGCGACGATAAATTAACAAACGAAGTATACAGAAGATATCGTAATTTAGCTTTTCGTTCTCCTATTGTAGAATTTTCAAACCAAATCGAATATTCCATAATTAGAGAAAAACAAGGTCATCGATACAATTTACGTAGAGTTAGAGGACTTAAAGGGTTTAAAACAAATACATACTTTTTTGTAGGTTTCGGCGTTATTTATTTTAACCCCAAAAACAAATATCAAGGTAAATGGTATGCATTACAACCACTCGGCACCGAAGGACAAGGGCTTGTGCCTACTCGTACGAAATATTCCCGAATAAACTTTTGCATTCCTTATGGTATAGGTTTTAAATATGGACTTAACCGCAGAACAAATATTGGCATTGAATTTGGAGCAAGAAAAACATTTACCGATTATATTGACGATGTTAGTACAACTTATTTTGATAATCAAATGATACGGGAAGCTCGAGGTGATATTGCAGCCTATTTTGCCGATCCTTCTGATGGGACTC
>JAOADU010000023.1 GCA_026417155.1 Bacteroidales bacterium
AATATACACAACCGGGTGGATATAATGTATATTTGTCCATGACCGACCAAAATGGCTGCAATAGTTCACAACAAGCTTATGTTAGAGTTAGAATTGCTACCGATCACATAGTAACTGTAAATCCACCTTCCCCAATATGTACAGGCGATACACTCTTTATTGATGCTACTTATTCGCCTTCATCAATTATAGTAACTACGGGTAGTGTTGGAATTACTCAAACTCAGATGTATAATACTGTTACTTACATTCCTGATGGTCCCAACTGTCCTCAACAATGTTATGGAACTCCTGTAACATTTACTAATTTCCCACCAGGTGCAACCATACACTCATCAAGCGATATTGAATCTATATGTATCAACATGGAACATTCTTTTGCAGGCGATTTATCTTTTCGAATTATATGCCCCAATGGACAAAGTGTTGTGTTAGACAGTTATGATAATTCGGGTGGAGCATATTTAGGACAAGCTGCCGATCAAGATTGCGGAGCATGTAGCTCAAATCCACCGGGGTGCCAGCAAGGCACACCATGGACATACTGTTGGTCGGAGATATTCCCACAACAAGGTCTATTAAACAACCTAGATGCTGGTACTAGCCCAATCCCAGCTACGAACACTACTAACCACACAGGCTACTTAACACCGCAAAATCCTTTATCAGGTTTAATTGGATGTCCTCTTAATGGGACTTGGAGTATAGAAATTTGTGATAATTGGGGAATTGATGATGGATGGGTATTTTGGTGGTCGCTTACACTTCAAAATCAAGCTCAATTGAGTGGCTGGACATACACGGTACCGGTAAATTATGTAGAATTTCTTGGATACAACTTCACTCAACTTTCCGATACTACTGGATATATGATAGCAGATTCTATTGGAACCTTTCCATATAATGTAATTGTTCACGATATTTTTGGATGTACCTATACAGCTAACTTTAACGTCCAAGTAGGTGGTGTAGTACCACCCGTATTAGGGTCCGATACTAGTATTTGTCAGGGAAATTCCGTTTCTATTACTGCACATGGAGGGCAATCATACCTATGGAATAATGGACAAACTACTGCCACTATTAATGTTACTCCTTCGCAAACTACAAGTTACATGGTTACTGTTACTGCAGGAAATGGCTGTACGTTAACTGACCAAATTACAGTAAATGTGATAGTACCACCACAAGCTAATGCAGGTCAAGACGCCAACGTTTGCGCTCATTCCTATACCTTGCAAGCAACTCCAACAGTCGGCACAGGCACATGGACATATAATGGACCTGGTACCGCCAATTTTACTAATATTAATAACCCCAATGCTACAGTTACTGTTTCGACAGACGGATTATATCAATTCATTTGGACCGAAACAAACAATGGTTGCACATCTAAAGATACCGTAGTTATTAGATTTACTACTCAACCTACTGCCAACGCTGGAAATGATATTACAGTATGTCAATTAAATACATCGTTAAATGCTATTCCATCTGTTGGTACAGGGACATGGACCCAAATTTCTGGACCTGGTACTCTTAATTTTGCCAATGTTAATAATCCGCAAACCTCTATTAATACAACTACACAAGGTTCTTACATTTTACAATGGACTGAAGATAACGGTTACGGTTGTACTAGCAATGATATAGTCAATGTTACGCTGTGGCAACAACCTACCGCCAATGCAGGTATATTCGATTCTATTTGCTCGCTAACATATCCTAACATGAATGCAATCCCTTCGGTTGGACAGGGAACATGGAGTCAATTATCCGGACCCGGAGCGTCTCAATTTACAAACATTCATAGTGCAACATCATCTGTAACTGTTAGTCAATACGGTATTTATCAATTTATTTGGACTGAAAATAATAATGGATGTATATCTAGCGATACTGTAATAAAAATTTTCAATTACATTCCTACTTCAACATTTACGGTAACTCCTATCAATTGCTTTCAAGATGTTGCAACTGTTACATTTACTGGAATGGTTGATAGTGCTGTCGTTTACAATTGGAATTTTGGTAATGCTAATGTAATTAACGGAAGCAATGGTGGTCCTTATCAAATCAATTTTTCGCAAAATGGCAACTTCCCTATTTCACTAACAGTAAGCCAGCATGGATGTGTATCTAATCCTACAACAATTATTGTAAATAACCCACCTTTACTTCAAGTAAGCTTACAAAAACAAGATATATCATGTTTTGGAGCAATGGATGGTAAAATTTACACTACTGTAACAGGCGGAACACCACCATATTCATATCATTGGTCAAATGGGATACCAAATTCGTTTATTGCCAATGCTAGTCAAGGCTATTATATGCTCACCGTTACCGATTCAAAAGGATGCAAGGCATACGATACTACTTTCATTCATGAACCCACCAAATTATTTATCGATATACCCGATACTATTTTCTTATGTAAAGATTCTTCTGTCAATATAACAGCATCTGTTACTGGTGGAACTTATCCATACACACTCTTATGGAATACTGGTCAAGTACAACAAACAATTACAGTTTCTCCACAGCAAACAACTTATTATTATGTAACTGTAACTGATGCCAACCAATGTCAAGCCTTCGATAATCTGTTGGTTTATATCTACCCACCTTTAGTATTACAATATTCTACAACAAATGACTCCATATGTCCGGGCGAATTGTTTACAATATTCCCTTCTGTATCTGGCGGAAATGGAGGACCTTATCAATATTTCATTAACCAACAAAGTGTTAGTTTGCCAATTCACTTATACCCCAACTTTTCACAAGCCTATCAATTAACAGTAAAGGATGGTAGCAATTATCAAACAAAAGTCAATATCCCCGTTCAAGTATATCCTTTACCTCCATTAAATCCAAGTTCAGATGTGATCGCTGGTTGCGAACCATTAGCTGTAACATTTAATGATGGCAGCCCCGACGAAGGTCAAACATATATTTGGGATTTTGGCGATGGAGAATCATCATATATCAAAAATCCTACACATATTTTCGAAAATGAAGGAACTTATACGATTACTATAACTGTGCAAAATATATTTGGGTGTAAAGTTACCAATATTTATCCTAACTGGATTACAGTATATCCCAATCCTGTTGCTCGTTTTGAGAAAAATCCGCTTCGTGCAAACATTCTCGAGCCAGTATTTGATTTTATTAATTATTCTTCTTTAGCCGATAGCATTCAATGGTATTTTGGCGATGGAGATTCTACGAACACAACAAACCCAACGCATGTATATCCATCTCAACCAGGCACATATCAGGTAATGTTGGTCGTTTACACCAACAAAGGTTGTGTTGATACGGCAACGGGTTATGTGCATATAGATGATATTTATACATTATACGCGCCTACAGCTTTTAGTCCAGATGGAGATGGAATTAATGAATATTTCAAAATTTTTGCTCACGGTATTGATAAAGAGACTTTTAGTATAGTTATTTACGATCGTTGGGGTGAAATTATTTGGGAATCAAAAAACATTGAAGAAGGCTGGGATGGAAAAGTTAAAAACGGGAAAATTGCTCCTGTTGGTTCATACACATGGTTATTAAAATGTAGAGATTTCAATGGAATTTTACATGAAGAATCGGGAGTTGTTAACATCATAAGATAAAAAAAGAGCAGCTTCTCGGCTGCTCTTTTTTATAATTAAAGAAAGATTGAACAAAACTTATTCATTGTTGGTTGTTTCTTCTACTACAAGGTTAATTTTCTTTTCTTTAATGCGTGCTTTTTTTCCAGTAAGACCTCTTAAATAAAATAGTTTTGCACGTCTTACCTTACCGCGTTTATTCACTTCAATACTTTCAATGTAGGGCGAATTTAATGGGAATATACGCTCTACGCCTACACCATTGGATATTTTACGAACAGTAAATGTTGCACCCGCACCAATTCCTCTTTTTTGAATAACAACACCTCTAAAACTTTGAATGCGCTCTTTATTCCCTTCAATAATTTTATAATTCACGGTAATTGTATCGCCACTTTTGAATTCGGGCAATTCTTTTGCGGGCGAAAGTTCGTTTTCTACAAATTTTATTGCGTCCATGACTAAAAATTTACCTATAAAAATTGAGCTGCAAATTTACAATTTTTTTTAATACCAAACTATTAAATGATAATTTTTTTATACAGCCGATTTTAATCTGTGTAATACATTTATGCTTAATTTTTCGTTACAATATGCTTTGTCTATAATTATGGCTTTTTCACTAATTGTAGGTGCTTCGAACATAATATCTCTCATTATTGCTTCGCATATTGACCGTAGTCCACGAGCACCTAGTTTATATTCAATTGCTTTATCAACAATAAAATCGAGTGCATCTTCCGTAAAAGTTAAATGTATTCCATCTATTGATAAAAGATGTTCGTACTGCTTAATAAGAGCATTTTTGGGTTCTGTTAAAATGCGACGAAGAGCAACTCTATCTAATGGCATTAAGTAAGATAATACGGGCAATCTGCCTATTAATTCAGGAATTAAACCATATGCTTTTAAATCTTGGGGTGCAATATATTGCAGTAAGTTATTCCGATCAATTTTTTCGTTTTCTTTACTTGCCTTAAATCCTATCATTGATGTATTAAGCCGTTGGGCTATTTTTTTTTCAATGCCATCAAATGCACCACCACAAATAAAAAGTATGTCTTGAGTATCAACTTCTATAAATCTCTGTTCGGGATGTTTTCTACCACCTTGAGGAGGAACATTTACTTTTGAACCTTCCAATAACTTTAACAACCCTTGTTGTACTCCTTCGCCCGATACATCGCGGGTTATGCTAGGATTATCTCCTTTTCGGGCTATTTTATCAATTTCGTCAATAAAAACAATTCCCTTTTCGGCTCTTTTTACATCATAATCGGCAACCTGTAATAATCGAGTAAGAATGCTTTCTACATCTTCGCCAACATAACCTGCTTCTGTAAACACTGTTGCATCAACAATTGTAAATGGAACATCGAGCATTTTGGCAATAGTGCGAGCCAATAATGTTTTTCCAGTTCCTGTTTCGCCAACTAAAATAATATTAGACTTTTCTATTTCTACTTCGTCTGTTTCTTTTGTTTTTTTAGTTTTGAACACTCTTTTGTAGTGATTATAAACAGCTACAGCCAACGTTTTTTTGGCTTCGTCTTGTCCAATTACGTATTGATTAAGAAATTCGTATATTTGGATAGGTTTTAATAATCGTTGTGTCGTTGCAGTGCTTTTCTTAATCTGATGTTTTCTTTCTGTGTCGTGAATTAACTCATGAGCATAATCAATGCATACATCACAAATGAACCCTGTCAATCCTTTAACTAAAATACTTACATCTTTTTCTGTTTTTCCACAGAAAGAACATCGATTCATATAATTAATTTAAGTTATTTTTTCTTTTCTCTAAATAAAACTTCGTCAATTAAACCGTATTCTTTAGCTTCGGCAGCAGTCATCCAGTAATCGCGATCACTATCGGCTGCCACTTTTTCATATGGCTGTCCTGTATGATAAGCAATAATTTCGTATAATTCTTTGCGCAATTTTAAAATTTCCTTCGCTGTAATTTCTATATCCGATGCCTGTCCTTCGGCAGCTCCCATAGGCTGATGTATCATAACACGGCTGTGTGTCAATGCCGAGCGTTTACCCTTTGCTCCTGCTGTCAATAAAACAGCTCCCATCGAAGCAGCTATGCCTGTACAAATTGTTGCCACATCGGCATTGATATATTGCATGGTATCGTAAATACCCAATCCTGCATAAACCGAACCACCGGGTGTATTGAAGTATATTTGAATATCTTTACTTGGATCGGTACTTTCTAAAAATAATAATTGTGCTTGAATGATATTCGATACATCATCATTAATAACTGTTCCCAGAAAAATTATTCTATCCATCATCAATCGAGAAAAGACGTCCATCGTAGCAATATTTAGCTGACGTTCTTCGATAATTGTAGGACTAATATAACTACTTGTTACTGAAATATAATGATGTAAGGTATTGCTACTGATGCCTTTACCTTTTACAGCAAATTTGTAAAACTCTTTCATAAAAATTATTTTTCTTCTTTAAGCTTTTTAATAAAATCTTCGTAAGCTATTTCTTTTTCTTCCAAAGTTATCAAATTTTTTACAACTTCTAAAATTTTGTCTTCGAGTTTCATTTCAAAAATTCTGTTGGCTTCTTTTTCATTTTTCAACACTTTAGGAGCCAAGTCACTAACATAATTTTCGGGCAAGTTATAAATTCCGTATTGCTTAAATTGATTTTTTACTATTTCTCGAGCTCCATCGAGCATATCATCTTCAGATACTTGAATGTTGTGTTCTTTTTGTATGGCGCTATAAATAAGCTGCTCCTTTATAGCATCAAGATACATTGGAAATTCTGATTCAATTACTTCATCCGACAATTCTTTTTTTGAATTTTCTTTCAACTGACGTTTCAAGAATGCTTCGGGTAATTCAACTTGTACTTTTGATAATAATTTCTTCTTTAAATCAAGTCTTAGCTTATATTGGCTTTCTTGATCTCTGTATTCTTTTATTTCTTGTTTAATTTTTTCAATGAATTCATCGTAAGAAGTTACAACATTTTCTCCATATATTTTATTCCATAGTTCCTGATTTAATTCGGCTTCTTTAAAATCTTTGATTGATTTTATTACATAGCGTAATGTAAGAGTTTCGGGCAATTCTTCTTCTTTTTTATTGATTAATAAAGCTAAATCTTTTTTATTGGGAAATGCTTTTATTGCATCGAAAACAACCATGTCTTCGATTTTTTTACCAATAAATTGCTTTTTAATTTTTTTATCCTGAATTACAGAGATTAATATAACTCCTTCGGTATTTAACGGCTCTTCGGGATTTTTTTCGTCGTACACTTCTCCTTTAACAATAGAATTTTCGCCCACCTCTTCTGCATCTACATCTTGTCCATAAGTTCTTTTGTAATAATCTAAGTATTTATTGATACTATCTTCGTCAACTTCTATTTTATATACAGTAACTTTATCTTTTTTGGTCAGTTTTATATCAACTTTTGGTCTTAACCCGAGCTCGAAAGTTATTTTAAAAGTAGGTTCTTCTTCAATATCAATAGCGTTAAAATTATTTTCTGATAATATTGGAGTTCCTAGTGTATCAATATTTTGTTCTTTAATGTAGTCTAATATACGTTGTTGAATTAATTTTTCAACTTCGTCGAGAATAACCGATTTTTTATACAATTTGGAAACCAAGGACATCGGTGCCATTCCTGGTCTAAATCCCTTAATTTGAACTTTTTGACGTAATTTTCGCAAGGATTTTTCAACTTGTTCGATATAATCGTTTTTTTCGAGTGTAATGCTAATAACTTCATGTAAGTTGCCAATTTCGTTTCTTTGTATTTCCATAATTTTAACTAAATAAATTTAATAAAAAAGTGCGGGTGAAGGGACTCGAACCCCCACGCCTTGCGGCACCAGATCCTAAGTCTGGCGCGTCTGCCAGTTCCGCCACACCCGCTTTTAAAATGAGCCACAAAGATACGAAATATTTAACAGCAATAAAAATAATTTTTCCTCTTGACAAATATTTTTTCCTGTATTAATTTTGCTCGTAATTACGTACCTAAATTACTTTTTTAATATGAACTCAAAAGTAATTATCGAACGGCTATCGCAAGATACATTAAAATTGATGGGTGTATTTAATTGGCCTATATGGCAAAAAGAAGTTTCAGTTTTCGATTGGTATTACGATACCGACGAACAATGTTATTTTATTGAAGGAGATGTTGAAGTTGAAACAGACGAGGGTACTTTTAAAATTAAAAAAGGTGATTTTGTTACATTTAAGAAAGGTTTATCTTGTAAATGGCATGTAAAATCGCCTGTATCAAAGCATTATCATTTTCAATAAATAACAATTCTTTTGTCGTTATAAAGCATTTGTCTGAGTAAAAGTAAGTTTTCTTTTTCATTTTTTGAATAAGAATGATTTTTTGATTGTAAAAATTTTACTACAGCTTCGTTTACGGGCAATTTGTTGTATTGATGTTGATGTACATAATTTAGCCATTTTATAACTTGAAACATATTGAACCATCGGAAAAATCTTAATTGAAATGTCTGAAAATTTGATGTATTGTTTTCTATTTCGTGCAATCGTTCATTCAACAATTCAAAACTTATAAATCTCTTTATAGTTTCTGGCAATACAGTCCAAAGTAAAGAAATATTTTTATCTTTATACCAATCATTTATTAAAATAAAATATTGTTTTAAATCATTATATGCCTGTGGGTTATAGACCATCCATTCATTATTTTCCAGTATTTTTTTTATACTCATTCCTGTACCAAATGGAACTCTTTCAGAAATTCTTGGCGAAGGGAATATACACGTATTATTTAACTCAAAAAAATTTCCTAATGGGATAATTTTTTGTAAAAAATAAAAATCTTCTCCTGCCTGACGTTGATTCATTCCGCCTTGCATGGCATAAACATCGGCACGCACAGCCATAGCTGAGCCTATAGTATGGTATGCAAACGGATGACCTGCATATTTAAGAGCCAATAAATGATAATGCAAATAAAGCTCATATTTTACAATTGCATCGTAAACATTGGCACTAAACTCATCGCCCTCAATCGCATGTTCGAAGCGAATGGAACATGCTTTTGCTTTGCAAAATGAAAATAAATATTCAATTTCTTGAAAATAATTTTTTTCTACTTTGCAATCAACATCAAGCGAACATATAATACCTTTATCATTAGCTACTTTAATAAACCGACGTATGCTTTCGTCCATGCCTATTTTCCTTGCATGGCCAACTCCAGCGTACTTTTTCGGAATTTCATTGACTCTAATTAAATAAAATTTAAGTTTCGAAGAATGATTTGTTCTAACAAAAGAAAAAAACTCATTTTCGCAATAGTTATTCTTTTCCCAAACATCGTATGTATCGCTATCTTTTCCATTAATTACCACAATAATTTCAACATCACATGTAGGAGTATGGCACTCTGCTAAAGATTTCAGCACAGGAAAAATTGTAGGCTCATTGTAACATGGAATAACTACGCATATTCCCAAATTGTCGGAAGGATGTTCTTTTATGAATTCAGCATAAAGTGCATGCCTTTGCAAATAAGAATGCAAAGTACCCATGAATTTATTTTGACTTTATAGCCTCATACCGCTTATTAAGCAAATAGATGAGAGTATCGGTAATATCGAGTGTTTCATCGCCGTATAGCAATGCCGCTTTATTGAAAATAAAATCATAATCATGATTGGCATTAAATTCCTTTAGAAAATTTGTAACTGTATCAAGCAACTGTTTTTCTAAGTCTTGAGTTTCTTTTGCCAATTGCATACTTAAATCATCGCGTAATTTATACAATTCTTGTTCTTTCATCATTAAATCTTGTTGTTGCCTACGCGCACTTTCCTCGCTAATAAAACTATTCATTTGTACTTTTTTCTGAAAATCTTGTACTTCTTTTTCAAATGAAGCCATTTTTCTGTTTAAATCGCTTTCTAGGCGTTTTTGTTTGTCTAATAATTTATTTTCAAGTTCTGTATAAAATTTATAATTTTTCAATAACGAATCGACATTTACAAAAGCTATTTTGTGTTGTTTCACAACATGGTTTGTATCATTTTGCAATAGTTGCTGACTATTAAGAGGTGCATTATTGGAACGAAAGACGATTACAAATAAAACAACAACTGCTGCAAACAATACGATGATAGAAATTTGATAAACTCGTTGCATATTTTTTTTTGCAAAATTAGTTTAATTTTGAATGAATAAAAAAATTTAAGCACATTGCCATGCAAAAAAAACGAAATCCAATCTTTGCAGGTCGTTTTTATGAAAACAATAAAAATAAACTTCTTCAACATTTAGAACAACTGTTTCAGCAAGCAAAACCAAAAATTTTACATCATGTGCAAGCCATTATATCGCCTCACGCTGGTTATATTTTCAGTGGACAAACGGCTGCATCTGCTTTCAATCAAATAGATAAGGATAAAAATTATGAAAATATTTTTATCATTGCACCCAGTCATCATTTCAATGGACATGGCATAGCATTGTTTTCGGGCAATTTATACGAAACGCCATTGGGTGAATTACAAATAAACACCGAACTACAGAATTATCTTTTATTAAACTATCCCGAATACTTCTACGTTCACGACGAAACACATTTTCACGAACACTCGCTTGAAGTTCAACTACCCTTTTTGCAATATCACATTAGTAACTACAAGTATATCGTTCCATTGATTATTACTACGCACAACATTCATCAAATAAAGAACATAGCCGAATGTTTACAACCTTATTTTAATGATAATAATTTATTCATTATAAGTACCGATTGGTCGCATTACCCTACAATGCTTGATGCCGAGAATATAGATAAAGAAACCATACAAATAGTTGTTGCGAAAAAACCTTTTGAATTATATGAACTATTAAATCAAACAAACGATATTGATAATTTATATACACGAATGTGCGGCAGCAATGCTGTACTTTTATTACTTTTTTTATCGTCTGACAAACATTTTACATTTTCATTAATCGAATATTCAAACAGTGCTCAAAGTCCTTATGGCGACGAAGCTCGTGTAGTTGGATATGCAGCTATTGCAGTTTATAAAGACACATCTTTTCTCATTTTGAATGAAAACGAACAAAAAGAACTATTAGCCATTGCTCGTAACACTTTGGAACATTATTTATCTAACGAAGAAAAACCAGATATTACTCCTAATTCCGAAAACCTGAAAAAGCCCTATGGTGCATTTGTTTCGATATATTATGATAACCAATTACGAGGTTGTTTAGGACATTTTATAACTACTATGCCTCTGTATAAAACCATACAAGAACTAACCATTGCATCTGCCACAAGAGATTTTCGGTTTAATCCTGTAGAATTACACGAGCTTCCACATATTAAATTAGAAATTTCGGTACTTTCGGAATTAAAAAAAATCGACAATATCAAAGAAATTGTACTTGGCAAGCATGGCATCTATATTAAAAAAGGCAATCGTAGCGGAACTTTTTTACCACAAGTTGCAAGCAAAACAGGTTGGAGTTTAGAAGAATTCTTAGGACATTGCTCTGAAGATAAAGCAGGTTTGGGTTGGGACGGGTGGAAAGATGCAGAAATTTATATATACGAAGCACAGATTATTAAAGAATACTAAAAAAATTAATTTGCAAAAGCGTTTACATAATACACAGTATATTTTCCACAACAATAAACACCAAAACCGGCAAACTTATATGAAGGTAATAATATGTTATAACGATGACCTGGACTTTTTAACCACTTATCAAAAGTAAAATTTATAGACATCGAATTTAAAGCTATATTTTCACCAAATGCAGTTACATTAGAGGGCATTGTTTTCTTTAGTCGTTCTTCCATAGGTCCGCGTTTAGGATCGGTATGCGAGAAAAAATCGTTTATACACATCTCACGAGCGTGTACATATGATTCTAACGATAAAGCATAGTCCATTTTGAGTTGATTCAAACCATATTTAGTGCGAATAGAATTTAGTTTTTTTAGCATTATCTCAGCTATTGTAATAACGTCTAAAGAATCATTATTTAACATTTCATCAACTGGCTTATTAAAAAAGTTGTTTGCAACAATTTTCTTAGATATCTTTTCATGCCGAACCATTAATTGATAATATTCCTGTTTCAAATTGTTATCTACATATAATGTTGGCTTTTCAGCAAAAGCTTTTATTTTTTGTAAATCATGGCTACGAACAACATCATAAAAACTTTTTACTTCCATCAAACTGTCATAAATTCTATTTACAACATCTTTATATTTCGATTCGGGATATAATCGCTTAAATTCTTCGCATTTTTCTATAGTAGGCGAATTTACAATATCGTCGTATGCTTGTTTCATTGAAGAGTAAGAAGTACTTTTTTCTTGTGAATACATTGTTACGATGAAAATAAATGTTGTAAATGAAAGTAGAAAACTTTTATACATAGTAGTAAACAATAAATTTGCTTTACATGCAAATTTAATGAAATCTAAATATACATATCCAATGTTTGACTTTTCAAATATTCTTTAAAATCTTTCGTCATTTGTAGTGTTACATTATTCATAATGCATCGGTCGAAATTGCAAATTGGTTTATCAAGCGGACAAGGTGTTAATTCTAGTGTGCCTTCAATTGCCTCGTACAAATCGAGAAATGTTATTTCTTCGGGCTTTTTTCTTAATACAAAACCGCCAGTAGGACCGCGTTGCGAATATAAATAACCTGCTTTTACCAATCGTTGAAAAATTTTGGCCACATGATGCCTCGAAGTACCTGTTAATTCTGCGATTTCCTGAACATTTACTAAGTGTTTACTTCGTGCAATAATAATCATACCATGTAGCGCAATAGATGCCGCCTCTGTAAGCGTTACAACTTTACCCATAAAATATTTTTAGTAATTGATTACGCAAATGTACAAAATATTTTTGAATTATTTACTATTTTTGCTCATGGAATTTTTAATAGTTTTTTTGATTGCCATCAGTTTAAGCATTGATACATTTGCTATTTCTATTGCTAGCGGGTTGGCATACCAAGAAATAAAATTTTTTGAAGCTTGTAAAATTGCCATCACATTAGCTTTTTTTCAAACAATGATGCCATTAGCAGGCTGGGCATTTGGCGAACAGATAAAACCTTACATTGAGCATATTGATCATTGGATTGCCTTTGCTTTGCTTTTACTTTTAGGATTGAAAATGATACGCGAATCATTTAAAATAAAAGAACAGAAAACATTTAACCCACTACATCCCCTCACCTTACTTACCATTGCTATTGCAACAAGTATAGACGCATTGGCAGTAGGTTTTACTTTTTCCATAATTTATGTGCCCATTTTTATTGCTACAATATTCATTGGATTTGTTACTTATTTAGCTTCCATGTTAGGAATATTAATCGGAAAAAAAATTCTAATTAAAAATACAGCATGGGTTGATATTTTGGGAGGCATTATTTTAATTGGTATTGGAAGCAAAATTCTGATAGAACATTTAAGTTTATAATTATGAAAAAAATTAAAAATCCATATCTTAATCTTGAAAACTATAATTGTTTTGGATGCAGCCCATATAATGAAATAGGGCTAAAATTATCATTTACTTTAGATGACGATACCGTAATTTCTACCTGGCAACCAACGAAGCAATACGAAGGTTGGCAAAATATTGTACATGGTGGAATACAAGCAACACTAATGGATGAAATAGCAAGTTGGGTGGTTTTTTCTGTTTTAAAAACGGCTGGTTTTACCATAAAAATGAATATTTCGCTACATAAAAATGTTTTGGTTACCGACGGTATCATTACTTTAAAAGCAAAACTTAAATCAAAAAAACTTCATATTGCCACTATTTCCGTTTCATTATTCAACGGTAAAGGAGAATTATGTAGCGAAGGAGAATTTACATATTATACCTATCCACGAAATGTTGCCGTCGAACGTTTTTATTTCCCAATGAATGATTATGAATTGTTTGAAGAATCTTAATCCCGTATTTTTACCATAATGAATAAACCTATTAACGCTGGGATAGCAATATTGATTAGCCAAAGCATTGAAAACACAAAAACAATTATTTCTTCATAATTAACTTGGGAAGAAAAAATCATCAAACCAATTTGGCTTCGAACAATTAATTCGCTTAATGATGTTGTAGGCACAATAGTGGTTAGTAAAAAACATACCGAAGCATGTAAAAAAAATTGAATTGGACTTATGAAAATATCAAAACAAATAAATAATAAATAAAGCTGAAATACAAAAATAAAGTATCGTAGCAATGAAAGTCCAATTATATTCATTAATTCACTGATACTATAATTCTTTAAAAATAAAAGAAACCGTCTATATCGTTCGGGTATTTTTGTATAAAACTGACGTACTACCTTTGGTATAAAAAAGTACACTAATAAAAAAACAATCAACAATATTATCGAAATCCATATGTATTTTATTACAGTAGATTGTTGATGCCAATAAAGAATTAAAACACCTATTAAACCGAATATTAATGTCATACACAATTGTGCAATGCTTGTCAGCATTGATGCAAATACTCCTTTTATGCGATTCCCTTTCTCTAAACTCAATATTTTTCCTAAAAATTCTCCCGTTCTATTGGGCATTATCACCGATACAGCCACTCCCATAAGTACACCTTTTATTGCCTTAACCAACGATATTCTTTGAAGATGAAGTGTAGCAACTTTCCACTTCATGGCTTCTATTAACCAGTTTAAAATCATAAACAACAAAACAATAATTAATGCCCAATCATGATAAACCTGTTGTATAACAGATAATTCAAACTGGGTTTTAATAATAACAAACCTATGAATTAGCGCAGCAAGTGCAACAATAGTTGCTATCCAAATTAATATAGAAATACCATATCGGCGAAAATATTGTCTCAATTTATCCGTATTATGTTACCAATACCATAAATTTTTTCAATAACTGTATCAGGACTGCCATACAAATATACATTGCCCGATTTGAATATATATACTCCTGCTTCTTTTGTCGCATAAGCATAAGCATTGCCTGTACTTTTGTTTGTGATGTAATTATAATTGGCTTTTAAGTTTTTTGCATGCAAATACCCCATTCCCGAAATCCATAAAAAGCTAATTCCCGCATAACCCGATAAATATGTATCTCCTGTCCCTGCATGCTGGGTATAGGCAAACCACCTACAACGAACTTTTGCATCTATTTTCGATATATCTGCCCAATTATTAATTTTAAATGAATCGCTGGCTAATGTGTCAACAAAAAAATAATCGCCACTGCCTACAATTATTAACTCCGTTAGTGATGGACTATAAATATGCATTTTTATTCGTCTATATTTTCGCAACCAATTGCATTTGTTAAAATTCGAAATAATTAAATAGTCGTTTGCTTGTCGTGTTTCAATAAAAGGTAATAATTTCTTTCCGCACTGTATTTCTACTTTATATGTAGTATCGTAATGCCAAAAAACATCCATCAAACTATTTATTTTCACTCCTTTAAAGCTCCTTAATACACGAATTTCTTTAGTTTCTTCACCTGTTTCATGAAAGCACTTTGAAGGCTTTTGACAAGAAATAACCCAAAAGCATAGAAAAAAAATTATAAGTATTGTTGATATTTTCATGCCATTCGTCATACAGTATAAACCAAATATAACATAACTTTGCCTTTCATATTATTTTCGTGTGAGTAAGGCAAAGAAACATAAAAAAAGCCTATTTTCAAAAGTAATAATTCTTTTATCTATTTTCATCATAGCCATTCTTGCTTATACAGCTTACTCGTACTATAATAAAATTTTTAGACCTAATACCAATATAAATATTAATGACGAATATATATACATACCTACGGGCTCAACATTTGAAGATGTAATAGAAATCTTAAAAAAAGAACAGTTATTGAAAGATATTTCTTCTTTTGAATGGTTAGCCGAAATTAAAAACTATAAAACAAACATCAAACCCGGTCGATACCGTATAAAAAAAGGAATGAACAATAATGAAATTATAAATTTATTGCGAAGTGGGAAACAAGAACCTGTAAAGCTAATCATACGAGGATATAGAAATTATCAATATTTAGCGGGAAATGTTGCACGAAAAATAGAAGCCGATTCGGCATCTATAGCAAACCTTTTTAACGATGATATGACGGCACAAAAATACGGATTTAATGCACAAACTTTCATCACAATTGTTATACCCAATACTTATGAGTTTTACTGGAACACTTCTGCCGAACAATTCATCGAAAGAATGGCAAAAGAATACAAAAAATTTTGGACCGAAGAAAGAATAAGCAAAGCCAATAACATAGGTTTAAGTCAATCGCAAGTATCTATTCTTGCATCCATAGTCCAATGCGAAACTAACAAAATAGAAGAAATGCCCGATATTGCAGGAGTTTACATAAACCGTCTTAAAAAAGGCATGCTGTTACAAGCCGACCCAACTGTTATCTTTGCTATAGGCGATTTTACTATACAACGCGTTACGAAAAAACATTTAGAGTACGATTCACCCTATAATACCTATATCTATCCCGGTCTTCCTCCCGGTCCTATATGCATACCATATTCACATAGCATTGATGCCGTTCTTAGTTTTCGTAAACATAATTATTTGTATTTTTGTGCCAAAGATGATTTTTCGGGTTATCATGTTTTTGCTCAAACACACAATGAACATTTAATTAATGCCAGAAAATATCAACAAGCGTTAAATAAGTTAAACATAAAACCATAAATATATGACACGTATAAAATTTGGAACAGATGGATGGAGAGCAATTATTGCAAAAGAATTTACTGTTGACAACGTTGTAAGAGTAACATTAGGATTTATTCGTTGGTTAAAAATCAAACATAAAAATCCTTCTGTTGTTGTTGCATTCGATTTTCGCTTTAACGGTAAATTATTTGCCGAAACAGTTACTAAAGTACTCGCAAATAATCAAATTAAAGTTTACTATTGCCCTATTCCAACATCAACACCTGCTTTATCTTTGGCAATAACAAAATTCCAAGCAAACGCCGGCGTAATGATAACCGCCAGCCATAACCCTCCCGAGTATAGCGGCTATAAACTCAAAGGAAGTCATGGTGGTCCACTATTAGAAGAATATACGAAAGAAATTGAAAACCTTATTCCAGACGAACACGAACTCATCATTGATACTATTAAATGGGATGAACTAGTAAAAAAAGAGAAAATTATTGAAACAAATATCGAAGATCTTTATGTTGAACACGTTACAAAAAATTTTAATTTAGAAAAAATAAAACAATCGGGCTTTCACTTTGCTTTCGATGCTATGTACGGTGCCGGACAAAATATTATGCGTCGGTTGTTTCCTGAAATACCGTTATTGCATTGTGAAGCTAACCCAACATTTAAAGGAATTCCACCCGAGCCTTTGCATAAAAACCTAATTGAATTTAGCGAATTTATCAAATCAAACGGAAATATTCATGTTGGTTTAGCTGTTGATGGCGATGCAGACCGAATAGCATTATACGATTCTCAAGGAAATTACATTGATTCGCATCATATTATTTTACTACTCATTTATTATTTAGCTCATTATAAAAAACTAACAGGAAAGGTTGTTACTGGTTTTTCAAGTACGGTAAAGGTTGAAACCTTATGTCAGCGATATAATCTTCCTGTGCAGCGGGTTCGTATAGGATTTAAAGATATTTGCAAAGTTATGCTCTCAGAAGATGTATTAGTAGGTGGAGAAGAATCGGGTGGAATAACCATAAAAGGGCACATCCCCGAACGCGATGGAATTTGGATGGGACTAACTATATGGAACGCAATGACAGAAACAAATAAAACTATTGAACAATTAATTGATGAAGTATATCAGATTACAGGCAAGTTTTATTACTCCCGATACGACTTGAAAGTTGACGAAGCATTAAAAAAAGCTGTTATTAGCGCCTGCAAAAACGAACAGTTTACTTCATTTGCCAATGAAAGTATATTAAAAACAGAAACACTCGATGGCTATAAATATTTTATAAATGAAAATGATTGGGTAATGATTCGAGCTTCAGGAACAGAACCACTCATTCGCATATATAGCGAAGCAAGTAGTCAAAACAAAGTTGATAATTATATACAATCAGCATTAGAGCAAATTCAAAATTTGAAAATTAAATAAATATATTTATCTTTGCACAAGTTTTTGGAGAGATGGCAGAGTGGTCGAATGCGGCGGTCTTGAAAACCGTTGTACCCGCGAGGGTACCGGGGGTTCGAATCCCTCTCTCTCCGCTGTTTTATTGATGTGAAGATAAATCAACGAAAATTTTATAATCGCTCATCGCTTCTTTTTCCATGTTGAGCGAAAATTTTACAAGGGCTCTGTTTTTGTATGCAAGTGTGTGTTTAGGTTCGAGTTTTATTAGTTTATCTAAACATTCTAAAGCTTTTTCGAATTTTGATAAATCCATATAAGCAATAGATAAATAAAATAGAGCTTTCGTATTGTCTGGTTCCAATTCCAAAACTTTAAGAAAGCAATCAATAGCTTTATTGAGATTACCTTTTAAATAATGCCTCGAACCATCTTCGAGCAATTTTTCCATAAAATAATATAATATCTTACGTAAAAATAATACGTTATTTTACGTAATTTAAAAAAATATGACAGTTTGCAAATAACAAAGTGCAAAACGTATTACTTATTGTATATCTATATTAATTTATAATGTTGACATTAATTGTAAAAATTCTTCCTTTCGTTTTCTCGATAAGGGAATAACTTTATTATCAACCATAACAATCATTAAATCTTTTGTAAATACAGACTTTACATAATTGATGTTAATTAAATAAGAATGATGTACTCTAAAGAAATCGTAATTTTCGAGCATGAGATGATATTCTTTTAGTTTTTTAGCTACAAAATAGTTTTCACCCGAAATTGTAATTATTCTTACATAATTGCCATCGGCTTCGAATCGAATAATATCTGAAAGCTTCAGGTAAAAAATTCTATCGTTATTGACAATTTCAATCTTTCTTTGCTGTGATGTAATTTTATTGACTAATTTTGCTACATCGTACTTTTGTGCATTATTTACAGCAATTCGACTTTGTACTTTACTTACAGCATTTTTTAATTCATCTATATCCAAGGGTTTTAATAAATAATCGGCGGCATTTCTTTTTATCGCTTGTAATGCATATTGGTTATGAGCAGTAATGAAAATAATTTCAAAATTTACAGGACTTAACCGATTTAACATTTCAAAAACATCGCCACCTGGCATTTGTATATCTAAAAGCAAAAAATCAAAATCTGATTGTTGTATTTTCTGTTCTAACTCGCCTACTGAATAACATTTTGCAACAATTTGAACATTCGGACAACAAAGCTTTAAGGCACTCTCCAATAAATCATTTGCATCTTTTTCGTCGTCGGCAATAATAGCTTTTAGCATAAATTTTTTTCGAAATATACAAAATTTATTTTACATCGGGATATAAAAATGTATCGAACGGATATTTTTGAGCATGAATTTTTTTGACAACCTGATAAATGGTTTGCCGTAATTGTTCAACATTACGTTTGTTTGTTGCTGAAATCGCTATAACATTATCAGAATGCATGTGATAGTTTTCTAACATCGTTTTCACATCGTTAATGCGTGTTTGTACTTCATCGGCAGACAATAAATCAATTTTGTTGCAAACATGAATGAAAGTTTGTTCGGTGATATTTAATTCCAGCAATGTTTGATTTACTACACTCAAATGATCGAGAAATGAAGAATGGCTAATATCCAAAACATGAAGTACTACTTCGGCTTCTCTTATTTCATCGAGTGTAGACTTAAAAGATTCGACTAATGTATGCGGCAATTTTCTGATAAAACCAACTGTATCGGACAATAAAAAAGGAACATTGTCTATTACTACACGACGAACAGTGGTGTCTAACGTAGCAAAAAGCTTGTTTTCGGCAAATACGTTCGATTTGCTCAATAAATTCATTAGCGTCGATTTTCCTACATTAGTATATCCTACCATTGCCACACGCACGAGTTTTGAGCGATTTTGTCGCTGAGTTTGCTTTTGAGTATCTATTTTTTTTAATTCTTCTTTTAATGTAGATATTCTTTTCTTAATTATGCGTTTATCAGTTTCTAATTCTTTCTCACCAGGTCCTCTCATGCCAATACCTCCCTGTTGCCGTTCGAGGTGTGTCCACATTCGCGTAAGACGAGGAAGCATATATTCGTATTGAGCAAGTTCTACCTGCACTTTGGCATAGGCAGTTTTAGCTCTCATGGCAAAAATGTCTAAAATTAAGTTGGTTCGATCGAGAATTTGTACATTTAGTATTTGATTTATGTTTCGGAGTTGAGTTCCTGTGAGTTCATCATCGAAAATCGCTATATTTATTTCATGTTCTTTTATAAAGTTTCGAATGTCGTGTAATTTCCCTTCGCCAATAAAAGTTTTGGGATTGGGTTTTTCAATTTTTTGTTTAAACCGAGCTATGGTGTGCATGTTAGCCGTTAATGCCAAAAACTGAAGTTCATCTAAGTATTCATTTACTTTTTCTTCGCTTATGTCTGGTGTAATAGCTGCTACCAAAATACACTTCCTAAAATGTTGGAGTTCCACTTTATTCGTCGCCATCTATTTTAACAGATAGTTGTTATCACGAAGCAATTCGTAAAATACATTTTTGAATATTGAAATATTTCCAGCTATCATTTCCATATCGTTTGGAAAAGGAATGGGAGGTTTGCCCAGTTGTTTTTTAATATCATCGTCCAAAGCTCTCAAATCGCCATAAGCTATATAACTTGTATGCTCGAAAAAATAATCGGATGCAATGGGCTTGGTTGTCAAAGTTTTTTGTTGATCTACATCGAAATAAATAACTTCACCATCAATATGTGCAGCTTTTTGTTGAATGGTTTCAATTAACTTGCATGATACTTCAACCATACGAGGAACCCTAATGGGATTGCCCAGCGAATCTTTTACAACATTGTTCTGACTATCTAATAATACTTCTGTTCCGTCTTGTACTTTTCTTGTTTTGACCGATTCGCGTTGAAATAATTTTTCGGGAGAGATTTGTATATTTTTTAAATTTAGCTTAACGACATAATGATATTTTTCATTTTCGTTTACATTTGGGAAGTATTGTTTCCACGTACGATCAAGTCGTTCAAATTCGATATTAAATATTTCGTCCTTAAAGTTTGGCGGCAATTTGTAGATGGTATTATTTTCAAAAACCAGAGCTATTTTGCTTATTCCCTGTTGTTTTGCCTGATCTATAAATTTATCAATATCTTGATAATTTTCGTAATAATATTTAACGTTTTTAAAATAATTGAGGGCTTCTCGTGCTTGAAACCTATTCCCTGTGCTAAGAAGTTGCTTCCCGCGTGCATACCAGTATTCGGCTGCATTTTGTTTGGCTTGTACTATGTCTTTGTCATAATCAACAAAATCGAATTGAATAACTCTTGAATTATATTTAAGTGGTAAAACAGGCTGAACAATTGATTGACGTTCTTTTAATCGTTGATAAATAGTTAAAATATCATCCCAATTTTCAGGTTTCCCTTCGAGTTTCAACAATCGCAATTGTTCATTATCTCGCTGATTGGCAGCTATATACGATTTTTCCAAATAAAATATTTCTTTTTCGTTTTGAGCATTTTTCTTTATTTTTTTAACAGCTCTTACAATTGCTCTGTCGTATTCGCCTCGAATATAATATCGTTTGGTTACATTACATGAAATAATGCTAATAATTATAAAGAAAATAAGAAGTAATCGCATCATGGTTTAAAATTTAAAAAGCCCTGGATCAGGGCTTTATATTATTAACTTAATTTAAAGTTTATTGGTAATTGGAAAGATACTTTTACTGGCTTACCTCTTTGCTTGCCGGGCTTCCACGGTGGCATACTTTGAATAACTCTTATGGCTTCTTTATCGAGCGATGGATCGACGCCCCTTACAACCTGAACATCGCTAACTTTACCATCTTTACCTATTACAAACTGCACATATACCTTGCCTTGAATTCCATTTTCCTTGGCAATTTCGGGGTATTTAATATTTTTACTAATCCATTGAAACATAGCTGCATCACCTCCGGGAAATTCGGGTTTTTCTTCAATAACGTAAAAGTTTATTACCTCTTCCGTTTCTTCTTCTTGTTGCACTTCTACAGGTGCCTGAATTTGCGTATTAGCATCGGCTTCGGTACTTTCAATCTTTACTTCATTGGTCAACTCCTGATTGTTTTCTACAATTTCTAACACGTCTGTAACAGGTGGCGGTGGAGGAGGTGGAGTTTTAATTTCTTCTTGCTTGGTGATAGGAATGATTTCTTCTTCAATAGGTCCAGTGTTTTGAACAACAAAGGCATTATCTTCGTTTGGTGTAATTTTTAATTCAAATGCAAATAACACTAAGGCTAAAGTAAAAAATAGCCCTATTTGAAAATACAAGTTCCTTTTTTTCTCTAAGTCAACCTGTGGATTTTTCTTTATTTCCATAATTTATAAATATTTTAAACGTTTGACGTTTTTTAATTGAGCAAATTTAATACCAATTTCATTAATTTGATTAATTATATTTAAATTTTTTTATTCTTTTTTGTCGAAAGGTTCTACATGAATAATAAGTTCAAGATGTTGGATTTGTTTTTTTAAATCAGTTTCGATTGTATCACAAATATCGTGTACTTGCTGTAAGGAATATTCTGGTGGTAACTCCAGATGGAATTCGGCAAAAATAGTATTCCCAGCTTTTCTTGTTTTTAAATTGTGAATTTCATAATGATTTGTTTCTAAATACTTGCGAATTATACCTATTTCATTTTTATCGGCGGCTTCGTCTAATAACGGATTAAAAGCTTTTTTAAATAACGACATACCTTCTACTGTCATATATATTGCTACAAGAATAGCTAACAAGGGGTCTATAATATGCCAATGAAATTTAGCAATAACTATAAATCCAACTACCATTCCCGCCGATGCAAACATATCTGCTCGCAAATGAAGAGCATCTCCTTCAAGTGCTAAAGAATTTGTCTTTGAAACAATGTTATACAAATATTTTGAAACAAAAAAATTAACAACAACAGAAAAAGTCATCACTCCAATAGCGATAAAAGGTAATTGTATTTCAACAGGGTCAATTATGCGGTAAATAGATTCATAAAAGATGTACAAGGCAGCCAATAAAACTAAAATCGCTTCGATACTTGCAGTAATATTTTCAATTTTTTTATGTCCATAAGGATGTTTTTCGTCGGCTGGAACTTCGGAATATCGAAGCGACATCCATGTAATTATTGATGCCAGTAAATCGCTTATAGAATGAAAAGCCTCAGATAAAATGCTAAATGAACCGGTAAGAACACTGGCAATTATTTTTAAAACTATTAATGTCGTATTCGATATTATTGATATAAGTGCCGCTTTTGAGGCTTTATATGTTAAGTTTTTTTGTTGCATAAAAAAAGGGCTGCACTTTTTATGCAGCCAAAGTTAATTTTATTTTTTTTCGGGTTTTAGGTATATTTTAACATAGTTTGTCTCGCTAAAATATTTTTTAGCTAATTCTTGTATTTCTTGAGGGGTAACTTTATTCACTTTAATGTTATAATCGTCAATTGAGGTTTTAGGTTCGTCGTAATAATACAGATTTTCGAGTTTGCGTACCCACCAGTTGTTTCGTTTTAAGTCTGTTTCGCGTTCACGTATCATTTGTTCTTTTACTTTGTTTAAATTTTCAATACTTGGTCCTTTTTTCTTAAGTATATCCATTTGTTTGAGAACCACTTTCGATAACTTATCTTGATTTTTGGGGTCGCAACCAAACATAATAGTTATCATAAGCTCGGGTTTTGGATACTTGTCAACATCAATTCGTGCTTGTACGCCATAGGTTCCGCTTTCTTTTTCGCGTACATTTTCGCGAAGCATGATGTCTAATATTTTCATCAATTGTTGTATTCGAATGTTGTTTTCTTGCGACCATTCGTAGCTACCATTCCAAGCCATGCCAACTAATCCTTTCTCTTCTTTGCCTTTATAAACAATATCGGTAACAATACCCGACGGGAATTTAGGACTTACATCTTTCCACATGTCGGTAGCTTTTTGATAGGGCAAACCACCAATGTATCTCTGTATCATTGGTAATGCTTCTTCGGCATTGATATTTCCTACAAAGAAAAACTTAAAGCCATTAGCATTTTTAAATCGTTCGGCAAAATAATTTAGCGATTTTTCCATAGTTAGTGTTGCCAATTGCTCTTCGGTAGGAATAAGTATAGTTCGAGGATCGTTTTGAGTAATGGTTTTAGTAAATTTATCTATAAATACAAATTGGGGATTGTTCATTATAAACATAAATTGGCTTTTCATTTTTGAAACAAAAGCCTTGAAAGCTTCTTCGTCGTATCTTGGTTCTGTAAAGTATAAATACAATAATTGCAAGAAGGTTTCTAAATCTTTGGGTGAAAATTTTCCGGAGAAGCCATGCTTTACGTCTGTAATGTATGGTGTAATGCTTATATCTTTTCCGGCAAGTTTCTTTTTTAGTTCTGTTTTATTGAATTTTCCTAAGCCACATTCTTCGATAATAGACGAAGCGTACATTGCATTAAGTACATTATTTTCATCAGCAAGCGATGTTCCTCCTAATCCATAGGCAGAAAACTGAATTTCGTTGTTTTTAAAATCGGTTGTTTTAATAATAACTTGTGCTCCGTTGGCAAATGTATATTCGATATAACCTAATTCTTTATTCTCTTGGCGATGTACCACTTCTGTTCCAGAAGGAACCGACGAAACCAACGGGGCATCGAGTTGCTTATCTTCGTATGCTGTAAGTTCTGCTGTTTTAGTTTTGTCTATAATTTTCTTTATTTCTGTTTCTGTTGGGACTTTAATTCCTTCTTTTTTTGGTGCCTGAATCATTAACACAAAATTATGCTCTGTAATCCATTGTTTGGCTAGAGCATTTACTTCTTCAAGAGTAATATCGGGTAACATTTTCTTTGCATACTCGTATTCATTTTTTGCTCCTGGTATAGGATTTTGTGCTAAATAATGATACACATATTCCATAGCAAGACTTCCCGATTCCATTTTATCAAATTCTTTTGCATTTTTCTCGTATTGTGTTAGTAAGTCTTGCTTTTGTCGTTCTAATTCGGATTTTGTAAACCCATAACGTTTTACTCGTTCATTTTCAAGCATTAGTGTTTCAAACGTTTTATCAATTTGGTTTTCTTTCGACATAGCATATCCCAGATAGGCATCTTTTGTACGAGCTAAAAAACTACCATATTGAGTACCTGCGTATATAAATGGACTTTCGGGTTTTTGAGTAATTTCATCTAAGCGGTCGTTCATCATCCCTGTAAATAAATCTTGTAGCAATTGCCAACGAAAATCTTCAATGGTTTGAATATAGCGTTTGGGATGTTTGTAGAAAAACATGACTGTATTACTGGTTGCTTCTTCGTCGGTTTCGATACTAATAAGGGGTTCTTTATTATCGGGCAGGTCGAATACTTCGCGTTTTTTTTCATTTTCAGGATTTTTTAGATTAGCAAAATGTTTTTGTATCATCTTTTCGGCTTGTTCTACCTCCATATCGCCTACAACTACAACAGCCATTAGATTAGGACGATACCAATCGCGATAAAACTGACGCAACGTTTCGTGCTTAAAAGTTTTGAGTACTTCGGGTTTGCCAATTGGCAAGCGATCGGCATATTTAGAGCCTTTGAATATGACCGGAAAAGCTTTTTTACGCATGCGGTCTTCGGCACCCAAGCCCAAACGCCATTCTTCGAGCACTACGCCTCGTTCTTTATCTATTTCCTTGCCTTCTAAACTTACCTGATGTGCCCAATCTTCGAGTATTTGAAAGCCTTTTTCGACAAGATCGGGTTGATCGGTAGGAACTTTAAGCATATATACCGTTTCGTCGAAGCTGGTATATGCATTCAGATCGGCACCAAATCGGATACCCATGCGTTCGATGGTATTTACTAACTCTTGTTTGGGGAAATTTTTTGTTCCATTAAAACACATGTGCTCGAGCAAATGAGCTAAACCTTGCTGCTCGTCGGTTTCTAATATAGAACCGGCATTTACTGCCAGACGCAATTCTACTCTTTTTTCGGGCTTAGCATTTTTTCGAATGTAATATACCAATCCATTTTCTAATGTTCCTACTTTTACATTTGGATCGATGGGTAATCTTTCCTGGTTAATCGCCAACAACGGAACTAAAATAAAATAAACTACAGCAATAAAAATTACATTAAGTTTCATAATCAAAATTTTTTAAACAATCTTATGACGTTTTGAATTGCGTAAAGTTACATGAAAAATACATATTGTTTACGTATTTATTGATTTTTTTAAAAATCTGTTGGTACAAAGCTTATTCGACAAGCTTATAGATGTTGTAGAAATTGCCTTTTTTTCAATAGAATAAACATTTTTAGTATTTGGATATTAAAGAATATTGAATAAAGGCAACGTATTGTGCTTTTAAAATTTTTAAAAATGGAAATTTTTCCTTAATTCTAAATAACTTATCCATAATTGACTAATTTATAAAATTCTATCCCGTCATTCGTAATAGTACGATGAGGTTAACAAGAAATTTACACTCTAATATGAATAGCGCAGACACGCTGCAACACAGGCATCCGGTCAGAGAAGAATCACCACTCCGACAAGGATGTCGGAGATACGTTATATTCTGGCATCTTACCTAATAAACACTTACAGAACTTAATAATTTCTGAAATAATTGTTCCTTAATTCTATACTATTCAACGATTTAAATTAAGATACTAATTGTAATGTATGGCTTTCGCTCGTATACTCGCAAAAGCCAAGTTTCAGTAATAACGGACATTGTACTTTGACAACCCAAAAAATACGAGTTTATTCTTCGCAAAGCGAAGAACAATCCTTGTTTTTCTGAATGCTCAGAATCCTTCAACTATGGCTTTCGCTCGTAAACTCGCAAAAGCCAAGTTTCAGTATAATGGACGTTGTACTTTGACATGAAGGGAAAAACATTGGCAATCATGTAATAGAAGTCGCAATCCTTGTTTTAATGGACGTTGTACTTTGACACCCCAAAGCCTTCGGAAAAATATCCTGCCCAATCAGTCGCAATCCTTGTTTTTCTGAATTCTCAGAATCCTTCAACTATGG
>JAOADU010000011.1 GCA_026417155.1 Bacteroidales bacterium
TATACAAATTCCTGAGCAACAATAATTGTTTCGCTTCGTTCGTCAATATTTTGTGCTTGTTTTAAGATAGTATTTAACAGATATGTAGGTAATGATTTTATTATTTTGTCTATGTCAGTTATTTTCAGATTATTCAATTCTTTTAAATACGGTTTGGGTATAGCATTTATTTCTATAACCTTTAACAATAACTGAAAATATTCTTTATGAGGTGTATAATTATATTGAATAGCTTGATAAATTTTATTGCAAACATCATTTTTTAGCTTATCGGGTTGAGCAATGGAAAACGATTGAAACAAATTGCGTTTTACAAATTGATACGTATCGTCGAATTGAGTACTGACGGGCCATGCACGTTCTGTAGGACTTGCTTCAAACATTGCCAGAGCTTGCTGAGGTGTTAATGCTTCATCGGTTGTAGCAGATGTACCAAATCGGAACACAACATTGTTACCTTTTTTTCCAAACACAAGAACACCTTTTTTTTCTGTATCAGTTTTTCTTTGAACTCGTGTACGAGCAGGAATTTTTAATGCTTCGTTTACAACTTCTTTCGACAAAGAATGATAAAAATTTAAGTATCGAGTTTCCCACGATTGTTCTTCCATTTTCAATATTTCGGTATGGTACTGTTGTTTAAAAAAAGCTTTCAGTTCTTCGTCGCTGGTAAGAACTTTAGTATCTTCGCCTAATAAGGCTTGTATCATCGCAATTTTTAAGGTAGATATTTCTTTGGTTCGAGTTTCTTTTTCGCCTGTTTTGGTAGGAAAATAATTGTAAATGTATAATTTGTCGAACATTTTTTTATTGATGCGATTGATGCGACCAACCCGTTGTATTACCCTTGTAGGATTGTAGGGTATGTCGTAATTAAAAATTGCTCCAGCTCGATGAAGGTTGTAGCCTTCGGATATGGCATCGGTAGCTATTAAAATATCGTAATCGTCGGCTTGTTGCTCTATGGGTAAGCCTGCGTCAAAATTGCTTTGGATAATTTTTTTGTTTTTTTCCGATGCATCGGACGATGTAAATTTGAATACCCGAAAATCACTCTTTAGCTGTTCGTACAGGTAATTGACTGTGTCGGTAAATTCGGAGAATACTATTATTTTTCGTTGTGGCTCATTAGCTAACATGTTGCTCAATATTGTGCGGAACGATTTCAGCTTAGGATCGGGATTGTGAACACCAAACCATTTATGGTATATCTCTTTTAATATTTTAATATCATGTTCTAAATCGGTTCTAAAATCTACGCGCATTTCATCGGCAGAAATTTCGAACAAACCTTTTGATTTTAATTCTTGTATTTCTTTTTCAAACGATAGTTCGTCGAAAATAGCTTCTGTATTATCGCTTTCTGATAAATTAAAGTCTTCAATATTGGGCAAATATCCTTTTTTAAATATGGGCACGGAATTTCGCTTTTCTATCCATTGCAATATATTTTCCGACGACTTAATCATGTATTGGAGCGTAGTTTTAAACGCATACATAGAACTTTCAAATCGTCGGACGAGTAAGTGCCGCATAAATTGAGACAAATTTTGTTGAGCCTCTTTAAACAAATGAAAATCGCCAAACTCTTGTTCTATTTTTTGCTTATATTTTTCAAAATTTTTGATATACGAAACAGGTTTGTATCGTGTAGCTTTGTATGAATTTCGTTTATCTTCCGACGATATTTGTTCGAGGGTTTGCTGATATAATTTTTCTAATTTGTCCAATTGGTACTCAAGTAATATAGGATCTTCAACTTCTGAAAAAGCTATATTTTGGACTTCTAAATCTTTTTTATATTCATCAATTTCCATTAAATCTATTCGCGAACGACGAATAACCAATGGATAAATGATGTCTCTTATTTTTTGTGCTATGCTATCTACTGTTTGTTTAATTTGTTGTTGGCTAACTTTCTTTTTCTTTTGATCCTTTGCCAATTGCTTATATTGTGTAATTAACGATTCAAAAGCATATCCCAAATGTACAACCGTGTTTAAGGTTGTTTTACTTGGTATTTGAAATAATTTTAATAAAGTAAATATGTCTTGTGGATTGTTGTTATACGGAGTCGCTGTTAGCAAAATTACTTTATTGCCTTGACATATTTTATGTAAATTCAAATAATCTTGTGTGTTTTCGTTTCTGTATTTGTGAGCCTCATCAATGATAATTAAAAACGGTTCGTCGGTTTTGCTTTTTTCATAATATTCCAATGCTTTGTCAATTAACCCACTACTAAAAACACGAGCATTGAGTTCGAACCATTCTTTGTATTCGTAATCCCATTGATAACACAAGTGAGGAGGAGCAATGATGATAGTTTTTAAGCGTAAATTATGAGCTACTGCCGAAGCAATAATGCTCTTCCCTAACCCAACTACATCGGCAATTATAACTCCGTTGTGATTATTTATGGTTGCTAATGCTTGCCTTATGGCGTCGGTCTGATACTTCAGATTGAAAAAGCGTTGGCGTGTTATTTCGCTGGGTAATTTGATAGGTTGAGATTCGTCGATATGAAAAAATTCGTGCAACACTCGTACATACATTAAGTAAGGGTTATATATTTTTTCAAACCATATTTTTTCTATAACCTGTTCTTCAAAATCTGTTAAATGATTTTTATCGGCTATAATAACGGCATCATTCCACAATGCATCGAAAATTTCCTTTCCTTGCATAAAATCATTAGTCGAACGCAAAATAACGTTGAGTTCATACTGATTATGCAACCCCGATGCAGTAAGATTGCTTGAGCCTGTTATGAGTGTTCCTATGTATGTATGGCGTTCAGAAAATTCTTCTTTTCGTTGAAACAAATATAATTTGGCATGATTGGGTTTTATCGTTTTTCGTATTTCTAACGTACCATTTTTTATTTTTTCAATGAAAATTTTAAACGCTTGTTGTTTCGATGCAGAATCGAAGTACTCCGTTTCATTAAAAAACTTCACAAACGTTTCATTAAAATTTTTTCGCACCTCATCTCTCGATTTCTCGGGCAGCGAATGCAACCATTCTACTTCTTTTATTCTATTAAGTATATCTTGCTCTATTTCTAATCCTACGAGTATCTTTATTTCTTTGTCAGCCAACTGCGAATAAATTGCTTCAAATCCAGAAAAATAAAAATATCCAATTAAAAAATATAACTTATCAGAATATGGCAGTATTTCTTTAATAACTTCATCAAGCAGCAATTGCTGATTGGTAATAAATTGCGACGACATAGTTTTTAAAATAAATATCCCCTCGCGCAATACGAGGGGAAGTTAATATTTTTGTTCAATCTCCTTAAGCTTTTTTCTTGTTCGATTTAGTTGTTTTGGCTGTTTCCGTATTCTTTTTGCGAATAGCTGCAATACCGGGCAGTTCTTTGCCTTCGAGATATTCGAGCATGGCACCACCGCCGGTTGATACATAACTCATCTGATCGGCTAAGTTGTACTGATTGATTGCAGCCACTGAATCGCCACCCCCAACAAGCGAAAATGAACCGCTAATAGTTGCCGAGGCAACAGCAATAGCTATAGATTTCGTTCCCTGACGGAAGTTTTCCATTTCGAACACTCCCATAGGTCCGTTCCAAAGTATCGTTTGCGAGTGAGTAATAATTTCGGCAAAGCGACGACGTGTTTTGGGTCCTATATCTAAACCCATCCAGCCATCGGGAATGCTATCGGCAGATACGGTTTGCGTGTCGGCTTCGTTCGAAAAGCCGTTGGCAATTACTGCATCGGTTGGCAAGTATAGATTTACCCCTTTAAGCATAACTTCCTGTATGATGCTACGTGCCAGATCTATCTTGTCGTCTTCTATTATCGAATCGCCCACTTTACCGCCTAACGCTTTTATAAATGTAAATGCCATGCCACCACCAATAATCATATTATCTACTTTGTTGAGCAGATTCTTTATTACACCAATTTTTGTGCTAACTTTTGCTCCGCCTATGATAGCTGTAAAAGGCGGTTCGGCTTCGTATAAAACTTTATCGAGGTTTTGAATTTCATTTTCGAGCAAAAGTCCAAAATATGCATTATCGCCAAAATATTTTACAATGGTTGCAACCGATGTATGCTTACGGTGCGATGTTGCAAACGCATCATTAATGTAAATATCGGCCAATTTTGCTAAATCTTGAGCAAATTTTTCATCGCCAGCTTCTTCTTCAGGATAAAAACGCAAGTTTTCGAGCAACGCTACTTCGCCGGGCTTCATTTTACCGCATACTTCGTATGTTTTAGGACCAAACAAATCGCGTGTAAAAATAACATTACGACCCAACAGCTTGGATAATAACGGAACTATCGGAGTAAGAGAATAATCGGGCTCATAACCATTCGGGCGACCTAAGTGAGACATTAAAATCACTGTGCCACCATCGTTTAATACTTTCATTATGGTTGGTAATGATTCGCGAATTCGGGTGTCGTCCATTATTTGACGATTGTGGTTTAAAGGAACATTAAAATCTACTCGAATTAATACTTTTTTGCCTTTAAAATTGACATCTTTTATTGAAACCATAACAATTTAGTTTTGAATATTTTCGTGCTACGAATATACATTTTTTTCGTTTACAAATATTGCTTTTAGTAATTTTTATTTTGTAGGTAAATGCACGTTATCAGTAATTTATTTTTGTAATTTATCCCTTAAGATTTATTAAAGAAAAAATACCATCTAAACATTACTATAGAATGACAATTAGCATAATTGGTACTGATATTATTTTATGGAATACATTTGAAGTTATTACCTGATCACATTTACTGCCCCAGCTTCTTCATGAAATTTATCGAATCCATCTCTAAAGTAACATTTCCATGTATAAGTTCCTACAGGTACTATCTCGTTATTTTTAGCACGACCATCCCAGCGTTCCGAGCGTTCTAAATCCTTGTAAAACT
Source organism: Bacteroidales bacterium (assembly GCA_026417155.1). Lineage (GTDB taxonomy): Bacteria > Bacteroidota > Bacteroidia > Bacteroidales > GWA2-32-17 > Ch61. The sequence goes on from JAOADU010000011.1 coordinate 4,920, forward strand.
TATCCGTTTGCCAGATAATTTCACCCCATCTGTCATATATTTCTAATTTAAACCCTTCGGACTTTATGCCATGAGCTACCACATAAAAGAAATCATTCACCCTATCGCCATCGGGACTAAATGCTGTCGGAGCATAAAACGTATATTGTTCCAACACTTTTATTACACCTCGTGCCGTATCCATACAACCCTTATTCGATACGGCCACCAACTCCACTTCGTACTCACCCTCTCCCGGATAACGATGATACGGATTTACCTTGCTCGACGAATCGCCATCGCCAAACATCCATTGATACCACATGGC
>JAOADU010000040.1 GCA_026417155.1 Bacteroidales bacterium
CAGTATATATTACCGATGCAAAAGGCTGCGCAACAAGTTATACCGTAACAATAACACAACCTTCTCCCATGAATGTTTATTATACATCTTCCAATGCTTTGTGTCATCAGGGAGCGCAGGGAGCTATACAAGTAATGGCAACGGGCGGAACGGCACCATATTCTTATCAGTGGAGCCCAATTATATCTAATTCTTCAATTGTTACAGGATTAACAGCAGGTACTTATTTTGTAACGGTTACCGATAGTTTAGGTTGTTATCTAACTCAAAGTATTACAATTCAATCGCCAACACCAATAAGTCCTGTAATTTTACAAAAAAACGATGTAAGTTGTTTTGGCGGAGCAGATGGATTTATTTTATTAGGAGCTAATGGTGGTACTGCACCATATTCTTACGTATGGAATACAGGTCAAACAACGTCATATTTATCAAATTTGCAAGGTGGTGTTTATTCTTGTACTGTGTCGGACATATTTTCATGCTCTGCTACAATTCAAGTATCAATAAATACTCCTTCAGAGCCACTTCAAATTTCAATTTCAGTTAATGGAACCAATTGTAACCAGAGTTTTGATGGTACGGCTCAAGTAAGTGTTATAGGCGGAACGCCTCCTTACACGTATTTTTGGGTACCTGGTGGCTATACTACTTCATCGGTTTCTAATCTTTCAGCAGGGACCTATACGGTTTCAGTTTTTGATGCAAATCAATGCATGCAAAGTCAAAATTTTACAATTGCTTCGCCTCCAATATTACAAGGTGTAGTTCAAACGTATCAGCATGTTCAATGCTATGGCGAACCCTCTGGAATTATTGGTGTTAATGTAGTTGGTGGAACACCCCCGTACACATATACTTGGAATACTGTACCACAACAAAATACACAAATTGCAAACAATGTTTATGCTGGCAATTATACAGTTACTGTTATTGATTCTAAAGGTTGTTCTTGGGTAGGTATGGGTATAATAAACCAGCCAAATGAACTACAAACATTTATTCAAACAAAAGACGTAACATGTTATAATGGGAATAACGGACAGGCAACCGTAATGGTAACGGGGGGCGTGCCCGCATATTCGTACCATTGGAGTACTATTCCAACTACAAACAATTTTATTGCTCAAAATTTATCTGCAGGGATTTATTATGTTACTGTTTACGATCAAAACGGTTGTTTTAAAATAGATTCTTGCAAAATTCAACAACCAAGTCAAATTATGGCTATTTTACCAGATAGTTTTGTTATATGTAAAGGCGAAACAGTGCAAATATCTGCATCGGCTATTGGAGGTGCAGGAGGTTATTTATTTTTTTGGAATAATAATCAGTTAGGATCATCCATTACAGTGAGTCCACAAAGTTCGTTTAGTTATATAGTATTTGCTTTTGATAGCTTAGGTTGTTCAGGAGTCCCCGATACATGTCGCGTTATTGTGAAAGAATTTTATCCTTCGTCAGTTCATTTGAATGGCAATTCTCCAATATGTCCAGGACAATCAACTACAATTCAAGTAAGTGCTATTTGTAATCCTTTCGATACTTTGTATTACCAATGGAGTCATTCATTAGGTCCAGGACCAGGGCCATTCATTGTGGTTCCACAACAACCAACAACTTATTATGTAACCGTTTCAAATACGTGTGGTATTTCTGTTGTAGATTCAGTTTCTATTTTATTCAAACCGCCACCAACTATATATTTTCATGCAAGCGATTTTCAAGGATGTGTGCCATTAACAATTCAGTTTACTGATAGTTCGTTTACAGCATACGATGCAATTTATAAGTGGAGATGGAATTTTGGCGATGGAACGTTTTCGACAGTACAAAATCCAATTCATACATTTCAGACTCCAGATACATTTTATGTGAGCCTTGAAGTTGAAACAACTCAAGGATGTATTAACAATAACCATCAATCACCTTTCCCTGTTTATGTGTACGAAAATCCAAAAGCCAGTTTCCATACAAATAAAGATGTATATTTTTTACCAAATGATCCTGTAATTATTACAAATACAAGTCAAGGAGCAGTTGCTTATTTTTGGGATTTCGGCGATCAGACTATTTCATATCAAGAAAATCCTATACATTACTATAGTGACTTTAATAATTACACAATCACATTGATTGTTACAAACATGTATCAATGTACAGATACTGCCGTTAAAGTTATTAAAGTTAGTGGCGATTTATTATTTCCCAATGCATTTACACCTAACCAAAATGGTTCAAATGGGGGATATTATAGTATGAACGATTATTCCAATCAGGTATTTTTCCCCGTATCGAAAGGTGTTTCGGAATTTCATATGCAGATTTTTAATCGTTGGGGTGAGTTGATTTTTGAAACAAAAGATATAAGTATTGGTTGGGATGGCTATTACAAGGGGCAATTATGTCCGCAAGATGTATATGTTTATCAAGCCAAAGCTACATTTATTGATGGAAGAAAAATAGAAAAGAAAGGAGATGTCTTATTAATACGATAAAGAACATATTATTTTGGTTTTTAATTATCAAAAGTATAGCGATTTATTCGCAAGATATACAATTATCACAATTTCATGCGTCACCTGTTTATCTAAATCCTTCGTTTTCAGGAGCTAATGCCGATTCAAGATTGGCAACTACTTACAGAAATCAATGGTGGAATATTCCCGGAACATATAATACATTTATTATTTCGTATGATTATTATCTAAATGAATTAAGAAGTGGTATCGGAGCAATTGTTGCTTCCGATAATGCAGGTTCTATGAATTATGGAAACAGATATTTAGGTATGGCTTATGCTTACGATTATAAGTTTCATCGTTTTTGGACAGTTAGCAGTGGAATAAAAATTATGTATGGATACAGAGGGTTAAATTTTTCTAAACTTTTATTTGGAGATCAACTGATTCGAAATGCGAGTTCTACACTTCAACCTGTTTTACCCGAAAAAAGCCAATATGTTGATGTTTCGTGGGGTAGCTTAATTTTTTCTAATGATCAGTATTTTGGAATAACGATTGATCATATAAATCGACCAAATCAAACGTTTTTAGGCAATGATGGTAAGTTGCCAATTAAATATTCATTTCACGTAGCTAAAACCTTTTATACCGATCAAAGTGGTGGTTCGGGAAAGAAAACAGATAAGCCCGTAATTATTGCTTTAGCACAATACAGGTTTCAAAAAAAATTTGATCAATTTGATATTGGAGCGATATATCGTACAAATTTCTATTTCTCAGGATTATATTATAGAGGATTGCCATGGCTGAAATATTACAAAAAAGGCTATCCGAATAATGATGCTATTTGTGTTTTATTGGGGGTAAAATATAAAATGCTAGAACTTGCTTATAGTTATGATATAACAATATCGTGGCAAACTTATCGAACAGGTGGAAGTCATGAATTTTCTTTAATTTATCAGTTTTATAATCCTCAAAAGCCCAAAAAGCATAGATCTAAAATAATACCTTGTGCAAAATTTTAAATAAAAAAAGGCTGTCTATTAAAGACAGCCTTTTTATACAGTTAAATATTATTTTATTAATACATATCGCTCATTCCGCCGGGAGCAGGCATAGCAGGCTTTTCTTCTTTTATTTCGCTAATGGCACATTCTGTGGTTAAGAATATACTAGCAACTGAAGCTGCGTTTTCGAGTGCTATACGAGCTACTTTAGTTGGGTCAATTACTCCAGCTTCGTAGAGGTTTTCGAATTTTTCGGTTTGTGCATTAAAGCCAAAGTCGTTTTTACCTTCTTTTACTTTGTTAACAATTACCGATCCTTCTAAGCCTGCATTTGCTACGATTTGACGAAGAGGTTCTTCAAGAGCGCGTTTAATGATTTCGATACCTGTTTGTTCATCTTCTGTTTCGCCTTTTATTTTGTTAAGAGCTTCGATAGCACGAATGTACGCAACGCCACCACCAGGAACTATACCTTCTTCAACTGCTGCACGTGTTGCATGTAGAGCATCGTCGACACGGTCTTTCTTTTCTTTCATTTCTACTTCTGTAGCAGCACCGATGTAAAGTACAGCTACACCACCACTTAATTTAGCTAAACGCTCTTGTAATTTTTCTTTGTCGTATTGAGAAGTAGTGTTTTCCATTTGGGCTTTTATTTGCTTAATGCGTGCTTCGATATTTTCTTTTTTGCCAGCACCGTTTACGATAGTTGTATTTTCTTTGTCAACTATTACTTTTTCGGCAGTACCAAGCATATCGATGGTAGTATTTTCGAGTTTAAAGCCACGTTCTTCAGTAACTACGGTGCCGCCAGTTAAAATAGCAATATCTTCGAGCATTTCTTTTCTACGATCTCCGAAACCTGGAGCTTTAACGGCAACCACTTTTAACGAACCACGTAAGCGGTTAACAACTAAGGTAGCTAATGCTTCTCCCTCAACATCTTCGGCAATAATAACCAAAGGACGTCCCGTTTGAACGGTGGCTTCGAGTATAGGTAAAAATTCTTTCATGCTCGATATTTTCTTGTCATGGATAAGAATATATGGATTTTCCATGACAGCTTCCATTTTGTCAGCATTAGTAACGAAATAAGGTGAAATATATCCACGGTCGAATTGCATGCCTTCTACAACTTCTACAGTTGTTTCAATACCTTTAGCTTCTTCAACCGTAATGACACCTTCTTTTTTAACTTTTTTCATTGCTTCGGCGATGAGTTTACCTATTTCAGCGTCGTTGTTGGCAGATACGCGAGCAACTTGTTCAATTTTATTATAGTCATCGCCAACGGCTTTTGACATCGATTTGAGGTGCTTTACTACTTCAGCAACTGCTTTGTCTATACCGCGTTTTAATTCCATGGGATTGGCACCAGCGGTAACATTTTTTATTCCAATGTTGATAATGGCTTGAGCTAATAAGGTGGCTGTTGTTGTTCCGTCGCCTGCATTGTCTGAAGTTTTAGAAGCAACTTCACGAAGAAGTTGAGCACCCATATTTTCGAATGGATCTTTTAATTCAATTTCTTTAGCGACAGTCACACCATCTTTTGTTACTTGTGGTGCACCGAATTTTTTTTCCATTACTACATTGCGACCTCTTGGGCCTAAAGTTACTTTTACAGCATTGGCTAATTTGTCAATACCTTTTTTTAATGCATCTCTGCTTTCAATTCCGTAAAGAATTTCTTTTGCTGCCATATGAATAAATTTTTAATGGTTATTCTTCAATAATTGCTAAAATGTCTGATTGACGCATAATTAAGAATTTTTCGTTGTTGATGTTGATTTCAGTTCCAGCATATTTTCCGTACAATACAACATCACCAACTTTTACTTTCATTTCTTCGTCTTTTGTTCCGCTTCCAACAGCTACGATTTTACCTTTTTGAGGTTTTTCCTGAGCTGTGTCAGGAATATAAATTCCACTTGCCGTTTTTGTTTCGGCTGCCATAGGTTCTATTACTACTCTGTCGGCTAATGGTTTTAAATTAACTTTGCTCATATCGTATTTTTTTTGGTTTGACGCCTTTATAAATCGAATTTTATGCCAAAGCAATCTAAAAGAAAAAATAAGACAAAATTTCAGTTTATTTGTCAGTAATTGGTCACGAAATGTCAGAAAGGAAAAAATTAGATTCGAAAAAAAGAAATATAAAAATTACGAATGCATATGAAAATTAGTTTTGTGTAGGTGGTTGCGTATTAGGTAAAATAGGTGTTTCGTTTTTACCAGGCATGTTGGTAATTTTATCTTCAATTTTAGATTTATTGGGGTCAATCGTTTCTCTTGGGATGCTCATGCTTGCAATAATGGAAAGTACAAATAAAGAAATAGCAAGTGTCCATGTAGCTTTTTCAAGGAAATCGGCGGTGCGGCGTACACCCATAATTTGACTTGAGCCTGCAAAATTGGCTGCTAAACCTCCACCTTTTGAGTTTTGAATAAGTACAACTAAAATAATTAATACACACACAATAAAAATTAAAATCATTACAATGTTGTAAAGCATAACCGTTTAGTTTTTGTCAAGTTTTTGTTTTATTTCTTGAATTAAGTTTGCAAAGTAAATACTTTTTTCTGGATATTTCAAAAATAATTTTTCGTACATTTTTAATGCTTGTTCTAAATGACCTTGTTGATAGTATATTTGAGCCAGTTGTTCCGATACAATTTCTAAGTTTTCAGGTGGTATATAATTATTTGTTAAGTCTTCATTAGTCTCATTATCAGATGGCTTTATTTTTTCAATATTGTTCAAGTTGTTCAGGAAAGTATCAATAACGTTAATAGAATCTTTTATGTTAGCTTCATTTGCATTTGGGGATGATGGTGGATAGTTGTTTTCTTCAAGCCATTCAAGGAATGATTTTTCTTGTGTAATAGGAGAAGTTTCTTTTAACGTATTTTCTTGTGGGACAGATGTGTTATTATTGTTTTTTGGTTCTGATTGAGCTCTAAGTTTATTTAATATAATATCGGCTATATGAACATTGTTATTACTTGCTTCATCTTGATTATTTGATGTACTGTAATTTTCTGAAATATTGTTTGTGTTAAGACTAAGTTGTATAATTTTTTCTTCTTGAGTAGGTTCAATATAACTTTGATTTGATTCAGCAGAATTAGGACTTGCTTGTTTGTCAATGTCATTTTCTTCAAAAATATTAGTTGCATGGATGAATTGAAAAATTGATTTTCTGTGTGGGAAATAAAGAGAATATTGTTCTAAAATTTGCTGATATTGATCGTCATTAAGTAAGTATAAATTTTTTAAATATAGTAATCGAGCTGCTTGAAAGTAGGGGTATCTTTCAATTACTTCCTCCAGTTCGCGAAGCGTTTCTTTGTTTAATAGATTAGGCTCGGAAAAATATTTAAAAAATTCGTTGACATTCATGGTGTTACCAATTTACTAATGATGCATTAAAAATGTCTTGTGTAAGTTTATCAACTATTTCTTTTATAAGTTCATCTTCTATGCTTTGTAATGGCTTAGAACTTTCGTAATCGGCAAATTGCGAGAACGTTTTATCGAAGTTTTGATTTGGATTTTTTGTATTTGTAAATTTAACCCGTACCGAAATTGTAAGTCGGTTTAATGCAGCAACTTCGTTTCCTGAAATGGTTTGAGGTGCAATGGAGTAATTTATAATTTCACCTTCGTATTGCAAGTCACCATCGCGTGTTACAAGTTTAAGTTTGGTTTGATTGTTAATTCTATCTTTTAAGGCTTCCGTAAATACATTGCTTAGAGATGGATTAACCAATGGTGCTTGATTTTGAAAAAATGACACATGAAAAGTATGAATATCAGCAGAATAGGAAGCTCCGCTAAAAGTATAATTAACTTTACAACCGACAATTATCAATAATATAATAATGCACAGGTATTTCATGAAAGATTGTATTCTTTAATTTTTCTGTATAAAGTACGTTCGCTAATACCGAGTTCAGCAGCCGCTAATTTTCTTCTACCATTGTATTTTTCTAATGCTTTTTTAATGAGCTCTTTTTCTTTTTCCTGAATAGAAAGTGTTTCGTCTTCTACTATTTCAGTATCTTCAATGTTATCATCAATACTAATGTCTCTTTTGCTTATTATATTGATATTTTCATTTATAGGAGCATTAATAGGCTGAGATAGATTAAGGTTTCTTTCATTAATAATGTCGTGTACTTGTTGTTTCAATTCGGTTATGTCTTTTCTCATGTCGAAAAGAATCTGAAAAAGAATTTCTCGCTCAGTGTTAAAGGTTTTTTGATCAACAAAGTCAGCTTGAACAAGTGCAGGCAATTTTGTTTGAAAAGCTTCGGGTAAATATCGTTTCAATGTATCAGCATTGATTTCTCTTTGGGTTTCTATGATAGATATTTGTTCAATTACATTTTTTAATTGACGAACATTTCCAGGCCATGAATATTCCATTAAAGCTTGTTGAGCATCGGGCAAAAAACGAATGGCAGGCATTCGGTATTTTTCGGCAAAATCGCTTGCAAATTTTCTAGCAAGAAGCCATATATCATCACCTCTTTGACGTAAAGGGGGAATGTATATAGGTATGGTGCTTAAACGATAGAACAAATCTTCTCTAAATCGTCCATTTTGGATGGCACGTTGAAGGTCAACATTTGTAGCTGCTACTACTCGTACATTTGTTTTTTGAGGGATGCTACTTCCTACCTTAAAAAATTCGCCTGTTTCTAACACACGCAATAAACGAGCTTGTGTAGATAAAGGCATTTCAGCAACTTCATCTAAAAAAATGGTGCCTTTATCGGCAACTTCAAAATAACCTTTTCGTTTGTCGGTAGCTCCGGTAAAAGATCCTTTTTCATGACCAAAAAGTTCAGAGTCTATAGTGCCTTCTGGTATGGCGCCGCAGTTTACAGCTATGTATGTATTATGCTTGCGAGGGCTAAATTGATGAATAATTTGAGGAAAAACTTCTTTACCTGTACCACTTTCACCAGTTATTAGAACGCTTAGCTCTGTTGATGCAACTTGTACAGCTATTTCTATTGCTCTATTTAATCCCGGAGAATTGCCTATTATTCCAAAACGGTTTTTTATAGTTTGAATATCCATAAGTAGTAAAATAACTGACAAAATTACAAAAAATATCAGTCAAAAGTTCATATTACAAAAAAGGTCAGTTTATTGCTGACCTTTTTTAAAAAATTAAAATTATTTATTCAAGACTTCCTACTGCTTTTTCTACTTCATAAAGTATTTCGCAACTTTTAACTAGTTCTTTCATTTTGTTATGATCGGGGTATAGAGGTCTGTCTTCATCGAGATAATCAACGTACTTGCGAATTACTTTTCGTGCAACATTAGTTCCAACACCAAAAGTATATTTCTGTTCATCGTATTTTTCTCTTAAGTCGAGTGCTTGAGCAGCAGCCATAAATTCAATGCCCAACACGCCATATGCATTATCAAGAATTTGCCAATTTTTTAAGGCTGTATTCATTCCCATAGAAACAAAATCTTCCTGATCAGCAGCAGCAGGAATTGATTGAATGGAAGCAGGTACTGATAAGATGCGTTGTTCTACAATTTGCATATCGGCAGTATATTGACTTAACATAAGCCCCGAAAACATGCCAGGATTATGAGTTAAGAAAGGTGGAAGCCCTATACTTAATGCAGGATTGTTTAATCGGTTCATGCGTCTTTCGGAAAGCACAGAAACCATTGTTATTGCTGCACCAACCATATCCATGGGCAAAGCCACAGGTGTGCCTTGGAAATTCGCTCCTGAGAGTTGCAAATTTTCATCAGCGAAGAAAATAGGATTATCGCCAACACCATTTAGTTCTATTTCAACTTGTTGCCTAGCCCAAGCAACAGCATCATGAGCTGCTCCAATGACTTGTGGTGTAGAACGCATACTGTATGCGTCTTGTACCTTAACTTTAAGACGTTTTTCCATTAAATCACCCCCTGCGGCAACTTTTCTAATTGCGGCAGCGCTGCGAATAGCACCTTTAAATCCTCTAACTTCATGTATTTTATGGTTATAGGGTCCAAAATTGGCTTTTAAAGCTTCTAATGTCATAGCACAGGCTATTTCGGCTTGTTTTAACCAGTTGTTGGTATCGTACAATAATAATGCACTCATGGCAGTGAGCACATTTGATCCGTTTATTGCTGCTAATCCATCGCGTGCATGTAATCCGGGGATGGGTATTCCGGCTCGTTCCATAGCAACCTTTCCGGGTAAAAGCTCACCTTGATAGTAAGCTTGCCCTTCGCCCAATAGCAATAGAGCAATTTGAGACATGGGTGATAAATCGCCACAAGCTCCAACTGAGCCTTTTTGACATACATAAGGGGTAACTCCTTTATTTAGCATATCTACTAATGTCTGTGTAATTTCAATACGGCAACCCGAATTACCATTAGCATGAACATTAATACGACTCAGCATTGCACCACGAACCCATTCTATAGGCATAGGATCGCCAATACCTGCGGCATGATTATATATGAGGTATTTTTGAAAATCTTTAATCTGTTCGTCGCTAAGAACTATTTCAGAAAATTCGCCTATACCTGTGTTTACTCCGTACATTATTTCTCGTGCTTCAATTTTTTTCTCAAGCATTGCACGACATTTCTTTATTTTTTCTATGCTATCAGGATGAAGTTCAACTTTTTCGCCGTAGCGAGCTACTTTAACTAAATCTTCAATAGTTAAATTTTTACCAGAAATAATTATTGCCATAAAGTAATAGTTTAAAATTTACGAAACGAAATTACTAAATATTGTTTATTGAATACAAAAAAGTAGTGGGTACGATTAAAATTTTTGTCAGTTTTGACAAACTGTTAAAAAAATTTGATTAACAGACTAAAAAAATAGGTAATTGTATAGAACAAAATGCGTAAAAATGCGTAAAATTACTCAGAAAATTACCAATTTTTATGATAAGATTTTTATTTATCGTATGTATAATACTTCTTGTACGGATTTATATTTATGGTGCTGATTTTTACGCATTTCAATCGGGTAATTATACATCTGCTGGTATATGGAGAATCGGTTCTTGTACGGGTCCACTGGCAGGTTCTGCCCCCAGTGCAACCGATAATGTATTTATTTGCGCTAACGTTGATGTAACGGTATCGAGCAATATTACCTGTGCAAATTTATTTATATGGGGATCATTATCAATATCAGGTAACAGAACAATTAATGTTACAGGAAATTTAACGCTTTATAATGCAGCAGTTTTAGGTGGCGATAATAACAATGCAACGTTTAATGTGGCAGGTAATTTTAATTTTCATGATGGAGCAACTATTGATGGTGCACAACCATTTAACTTACGTATTACAGGGTCGATGAATAATATATCTGACGCAGGTCCTTTACAGGCACGCGTCGGGAAAGTTGATATTTGGGTTGAAGGAATGACTTTCATTAATGGTGATTTTATATTTACAATTACAGGTCAAGGAACTAAAAGATTTAATGGGGGAATTACGGTCAATTCAACAGGTACATTCGATAATACTGTTGGTGAAGACCCATTTGTAAACGGTAATATTATTAATAATGGTTCGTGGATAGGTTGTACGGGTGGAAATTGTGTTTATGCACTTGGAAATATAGCAGGAAGAATAATTAATATTATGGGGAGCAATCCTATTCAATTATCAACAATAAGAATTCCACAAGCAACTTCAGTTGTTAATAATTATGCAACTGTAATTTTGGATAGAACTGCAAATGATAATACACTAATTAGGGAAAATGGTACATTTAATAATTATGGCGTTTTATACCTTGGACGTGGTACGGATGTTTCTGTTGAACCATCAGTTACATTTAGAGCGAGCTTCCCAGGCAATACTGTACATTACTATAAAAATGGGAATCAGCAAATTCGTATACCTAATGATGGGAGTTATTACAATTTGGTAGTTGCAAGTTCTGGAACAAAAACTTTACAAACACCAGGAGGTACATTAACTGTAACAAATTACTTAAAAATTGAAGACAATGCAATTTTACAAATAGGTGCTACCGAAACTCTGAATGGTACTGGGGCATTAGAAATGACAGATAATTCTGTTTTGAGAATACTTAAATGTAGCGGACCGGCTCAACCAGAGCTAACAGGTACATATAATTTAATAGGAGGAACGATAGAATTAGCAGGTAATTGTAATCAAACATACAACTCTGTTCCCTTAAAATCTGATACCTTATTTAACTTAACATTATCAGGTTCAGGAACAAAAACAATTTCAGGAATAAAGCATTTTAATGGAAACATAACAATTAGCGGGAATGCTGTTTTAGGTTCATATACTTACTTTACTCAAAGATGTGATGCCTATTTTATTTATAGTTCAAATGCTAATTCCACCCTATCGAATAATATGCAAATTGGAAATTTTGAAATGACAACTGGAATAACGGGAACATTAAATGCATCGACATATACCATTACGACTTGTGGTGATATAATGAGGTTTAATGGGGGGACGTTCAACCCATCAACATCAACTGTTATTTTTGATGGAGCTACTTCTATAGAAGGAAGCCTTTCACCTGCATTCAACCATATTAATATTAACGCAGGAAAAAAATTATATTCCCATATAAATAAAATTACTGTAAGAGGAAATTTTACTAATCATGGAGAATTTTATCATAGAAATGGTACCGTGGAATTTGATAATAATTCAACTATTTTCGGAACTTCTATAACAACATTTAATCATCTTACAATAACAGCAAATGGTACATTAACAAGTCATTCATTGCAAGTAAACATTGAAGGAAATTTTACCAACAATAGAACCTTTAATCATAATAATGGAACAGTAGCTTTTATTGGAAGTAATTCCGCAACTATTTCGGGAAGTACTGTAACAACAACTTTTTATAGAATGATAATAAACAAAACTTCCACTTCAGTTATTGTAACACAGATTTCCTCTAATGTTACCGTCACTAATTTAATGGAAATAAACAATGGAACTTATAATGTAGGTACCAATACTTTAAGCGGTGCAGGTGGATTAACCATGACGGGTGGTGAATTACAAATAGCCAAGCTTGCAACAGTTCCAGAATTAGTTGGTTCTTATTCTATAACTGGAGGAACAGTAACATTGAATGGTGCAGGAAATCAGACATTACGAACAAGTACAACAGGGGGTTCTACATATAATAATTTAATTTTTACAGGATCGGGGAATAAAGTTATTACAGGTCTTCTTACCATAAATGGCGATATGACGGTTAGTTCTACTGCATTTATTTCGGTAGTTTCAGCTTTTACACAAAATGCAAGCAAAACGTTTTATTATACTAGTTCACAAACCTCGACAATAGGAAACTCAATAACAATAGGTAATTTTTATCAAGACAATGGAACTATATCAGTAAATACAAACTTTAATATTATTGTAAAAGGGAATAATTTCTATAAAACGGGTTCTGGTATTTTGACCTTGAATGGAACAGCTCGACTAATTTTTTCAGGAAGCGATACTCAGTATTTCTTTGATAATAGTTCATCACCAATTTTAACTAATGTTACATTGAATAATTCTAGTGGTTTGATTTTAAATTCTGATATTCAGATTTCAACCAATTTAAATCTTTTGAATGGTGTATTAACAACTCAATCCAACGAGGTTTTCATGACGAATAATACACATACTATTAATAGAACAAATGGATTTATTAATGGATGGCTTGAATGTAATTTACCTTCTGGTACATATTCACGAGAATATCCAATTGGTTGTAATACTGATGATTATACTCCAATAATTATAAATTTTACTTCGGCAACATCGGGTGGAAATTTAAAAATTGGAGCATTTGAACCAGATCATCCCGATATTTTCGCTTCGAATATTGATCCTAACAAAACAGTTAATGTTTATTGGAAAATTTTAAATACCATATCAGGTACGAAAGAACTGACATTTAATTATCCTTCATCATCAGTTGATATGGAAGCAGTTGTTGAAGAATTTTTTGTAGGGAAATATAACATACCTGATTTTTCACAGTTAACACCATCATCAACTCCTACTAATACACAAACAAAAATATCGGGGTTAGATGTTTTAACAGGCGATTATATTATTGGTAATAAATATAATCCTGAATTTGTATATACAGCAAGAACTGGCAGCATCAACTGGAATGACAGAAAAAATTGGATTCAATATCGTACAGGAGTTATTAGTTGCAGTACAACAAGTAATATTGTTACAGGAATTTCAACATTATTTACTTCTGAACTTTCGGTAGGTGACGAAATAGCTTTACAAAGTTCACCACAAGACCCAATTGGCGTGGTACAATCTATTGTAAATAATAATACATTAATATTAACAACAAATGCTGCAGCGTCTGTTACTAATGCTTCTTATGGGAAGAAAAAGATACCAGAACTAAATGATATTGTAAACATAGGTAATAATCTTTTAAGTTCTGCTAATGTTACAGTTACCCTTGATGTAGATGCCGAAATTCATCAACTGAATTTTACAGCAATGGGAAGATCAAATACACTAACTCATCAGGATAACAAAAATTTGTTTGTACGTACGAATGTTAATTTACAAGTGCCATCTGCTGCAACAAATACAAACACTTGGAATATTAACAACGGTTCAGCAAACGTGCAAGGTAATGTGATAATAGGGAGAGGTGGTACAACAAATAGAAGCGCAACATTAAACATCATCAATGGTCGTTTAGTTGTTGGAACAAATTTAGTATTTAACTCTTCGAGTCCTGCTTCATCAGCAACTTTAAATATTACAGGGAGTGGAAGAATTGATTTGGGTAGTAGTTTTATTCTTTCAAATAGTGGAAACAATTTTGGTACATTTAATCCAGGCACAAATAGTATATTCTGTTACTGTAGTAGTGGTAATCCGCAAACTGCTAATTTTAACATTACTGCACCAGCGGTAAATTATGCAAATTTACATTTTGGCAATACATCGCCAAGTGGTGCAACTATTCCAAGTTCTATCACAAGCACACGTGTTACAGGGAATTTAGTTGTAGAATCTGGTTTATTTTATTATGGTTCAACATTATCAGCAACAGGGAATGCAGGAAAAATTTTTAATGTAAAGAGTGGAGCAACATTCCGATTGCTAAACACAGCAACTTTTCCTACTGTATATACATATAACTTAGAGAATGGATCAATTGTTGAAGTAAAAACTACCACAAGTACTAATTTGCCTACAACAACATACGGTTTTTTATATGTTATTCCAGAAGCAAATGGAGTTCTACCGCGTTTTAACACAGCAGGAACAGTTCAGGTTCTGAACGATTTGATTATCGGAAATGGAACGAATTCAAT
The DNA here is from genome assembly GCA_026417155.1 of Bacteroidales bacterium. Classification (GTDB taxonomy): domain Bacteria; phylum Bacteroidota; class Bacteroidia; order Bacteroidales; family GWA2-32-17; genus Ch61. Next base: position 14,846 of record JAOADU010000040.1, read on the forward strand.
GACCTTTGATTTATATTCGTGGGATCCCAATCTAACAGTAATGGGTAATGTGTACATCAATCCTAATGCTACTTTTGGTTTTTCAGATCTGCCAAGAAATATTGATTTATATGGACATTGGATAAACAATGGAGGGACAGTAAATACTAATCTTACTCAATCAACTGTGCGCTTTGTTGGTTCTATAAATCAAGAAATAACTGGAACAGTCACTTCTCAGTCTTTTCCAAATATTGAAATTAATAAACCTTCAGGAAATATTAGTGTTACAGGTTCTATTAATACACTAAACATAAATGCTTTGACTGTAACTAAAGGAAATTTTTTAATGCCACTTTATCTTAATTTAACAAATTCAACTTCTGCGCATCTTACAATTAATACAGAAGGCATATTAAGCGATAATAATTCTACTATTAATATTCATGGTAATTGGATTAATAATGGTGGAGTTTTTAATTATGGTAATAGTACTGTTATTTTTGGTTTAAATGCAATACAAACTATTCAAGGGGTTTCGCCACAAGTTTTTAATAACATTGAAATTAATAAAACAGGAAATTATGTTCAGCAAAACATAGCAGAGTTAAATGTAAAGAACTTTAAACAGTTAAATCGTACTTATCAAGCACAAAATGCTAATTCTATTTTAAGAGTTAATGGAAATTTTGAATTATCTGGCAATGCGGCATTTAATGGCACAAACATTTTACATTTATACATTGGTGGTAATGTATTACACAATTCGACAGGTGCATGGACAATGAGTACAAATGTTTATCTAACAGGAACTGCACAACAAACAATTTCTGGTACATCAGCTTTACCAGCTTTTACAAATCTTATAATTAATAATTCTTCCATTAATGACGCAATTATTACTAATAAACCTTTATTAGTTAATGGTATCTTGACGCTAAGACAAGGACAATTAGTGACAACAATGACCAATATTTTAGAAATAGGTTCAAGTGGAACGATTGTTTTAGATGCTCCTGGAGGTAATCAGACGTTATCATTTGTTAAAGGTCCTATGATTCATAATGTGAATACGAACATACTTGTTACTAAAATATTCCCAGTAGGAAGAGGGAATATTTATCACAGAATAGATTTAAATATTCGTCAAGTTTCAAATACAAACACGAAATATACAGGACAATATTTTAATTCTTCGGCCAGTAGTTTAGGATGGTCGCTTCCTCCTTCCATTAAAAGAGTATCAAATGTTGGACATTGGGAAATTGATAAAGGCTCCGGAGCAAATGTTGCCACTGCTTCAGTTACGCTATATTTTGATTCGGTTTACGATCAAATTGATGATTATACATCACTAAGAATAGCCAAAGGAAATCCATCAACATGGACCGATATAGGTGGCTCGGTTAGTGGTACAACCATTACTTCTACTGTTAACTTTACGTCATTTAGCAAATTTTCATTGGCTAGTACGCAACTTTCAACCAATCCTTTACCTATTAATTTAGTTAGCTTTAGAGGCGAATGCAAGCAAAATAATGTATGGTTATATTGGACAACTGCATCTGAAACAAATAACGATTATTTTGAAATAGAACGTAGCGAAAATGGTTATGAATTTTCATCCATTGGAAAAATTGACGGAGCTGGAAATTCAAATTATTGGATTGATTATGCCTTTAATGATTCTACAGCAACATTTACGTATTATCCATTTTTATACTATAAATTGAAACAAGTAGATTTCGACGAACAATACAGTTATTCAGAAACAATTGCTGTGAATAAATGTCATGATGTTAACCATGAATTTAATTACATTAGAATAGGAAATTCTGAAAATTATTTAACTATCATTTTCAATGAACCAGTAAACGAGGAAATATTGATAAACATATTAGATGCAAATGGAAAAACAGTCAAAAGGTTACATTATAAAATGAATAATCAAACTACTGCAATAATATCGAAAAATGATTTAGCATCGGGTACTTATACAATCTCTATAAAATCTGAAAGCAAACAATACGCTACTAAAGTTGTAATAATAAAATAAACTGTATAGAGTAATACTCTTTTAATTATTTTAAAACTTCTTTTTTGAAAAATTGAATTTTATTCTATAAATTGCAAGCCATAAATTATGGTTATATGAAACGTTTTGAACTTATTTTACTTTTTGTATGGTTTAATCTTTGTTTATTTTCTCAAAACAATAAAGATAGTACATTAGTTATCTTAGAAAATCAGGAGGCAGAATTAGCCTATAATAAAGGAATCGAAAGTTTCACAAATAAACAATATCAAGATGCCATTCAAAGCTTTACTGAGGCTATTCGCTACAAACCCGATTTCATTAAAGCATATTTTAACAGAGGAAATGTATATTTCGAAACACAACAATATCAAGAAGCCTTAAACGATTTTACAAAGGTAACCGAGCTAGACACAAACGATATTCAAGCATGGTATTTGAAAGGACGATGCTGTCAGCTACTTAATCAAAATGAGCAAGCATTAGAAGCATTTACAAAAGCCATCAATAAAGGCACAAAAGATGCAAAAGCATATTATTTTCGCGGACAACTCCATTTTTTGAACGGTCAATACGAAGAAGCACTCGAAGATTTTACCAGTGCCATATCGCTAGATTCGAAGTATGCTGTAGCATACAACGATAGAGGTAGTACCTACAGAAAGATGGAAAAATATGATGAAGCTATTGCCGATTATCGCAAAGCTGTTGCTATAGATCCATCGCTCGATTATGCGTATAATAATTTAGGTACTGTGTTAAGAAAAAAAGAGAAATTTGATGATGCAATTGACGCCTATAATCAGGCAATTAAAGTAAACCCAAAAAATTATTTAGCATACAATAATAGAGGAAGTGCAAAGTTCGAAAAAAAAGATTATAAGAGTGCAATAGAAGATTTTAATAAAGCCGTGCAAATAAAATCAGATTATTTACCAGCATTAAATAATTTAGCAGCGGCCAAAATTAAAGAAAAAGATTACAAAGGGGCCATAGAAGAGTACACAAAGCTTATAAAGATGAAACCTGATTATGGTTTTGCATATTTGAATAGAGGTATTGCATACGAAGAATTAAGAATGCTCAAAGAGGCTTGTGCCGATTGGAATAAAGCAAAAGAATTGGGAATAAGTACAGCAGATTCATTTTTAAGTGATTGTAAGTAAAAACAGAGAATTATGAAAACAACATTAATAATAGCATTATTTCTTTTAGTTTACAATGTAGTATTTACTCAAGAAGTAGTGATTAAGAAAGAAGATTTTTCCAGTAAGGATGATTTTAAAATAGCAAAAGAATATTTACAAAAAGCCGATGAATATTACGCTTTAGGTAGAGGAGGGATGCGACAAGCATTAGACTTTTATTTAAAAGTACATCAATATATTCCCAATCACCCTATGTTAAACTATAAAATTGGGGTTTGCTATTTAAAATCGATTCAAAAGGTAAAATGCCTTGAGTATTTCAAAAAAGCTTACAGCATTAATCCTACGATTCAGCCCGATATTGTTTGGCTTTTAGCAACAGGTTATCATCTAAATGCAGAGTTTGACAAAGCTATTGAATTCTACACAAAGTATAGAAATATGCTTAGTCCATCAGACCTTCAACAAAAACGTAAGGAAATTGATAAACGAATTCAAGAATGCAACAATGGTAAAGAACTTATAAAAAATCCAATACGTGTATTTATTGATAATCTTGGACCTAATGTAAATACAATCTATCCAGAGTATAGTCCACTAATCTCTGCCGACGAGTCGGTGTTAATGTTTACTTCTCGAAGACCCGATACTTATGGAGGAGGAAGCGATCCTGAAGACAATATGTTTTTTGAAGATATTTATGTTTCGTACAATGATGGAAATGGATGGTCGGTTGCAAAAAATGTAGGAAAGCCTTTAAATACTAAAAATAATGATGCAACAGTTGGTTTATCGCCCGATGGAACTCAACTATTTACTTTCAATGGTAAAGTAAATAATGGCGATATTTTTGTTTCTACATTGAAAGGTTCTGAATGGACAGCTCCCGACGATGCCCCCATGAAAAAGTATATTAATACTGAACATCACGAAACTTCGGCATCATTTTCTTTTGATGGTAAGATTATGTATTTCATTAGCGACAGACCCGGTGGTTTTGGAGGACATGATATCTGGATGAGCCGATGGGAATCAGATAAAAAACGCTGGGGTGAGCCCCGTAATTTGGGAAGCGTTATTAATACAGAATATGACGAAGAAGGAGTTTTCATGCACCCTGATGGAAGAACATTATACTTTAGTTCACGCGGTCATAATACGATGGGAGGATTCGATGTGTTTAAAGCAACAATGAATGACGATGGCACATGGTCGAAACCTGAAAATCTTGGTTATCCTGTAAATACACCCGATGATGATTTATTTTTTGTTATGAGTGCCAGTGGAAAGCATGGTTATTATAGCTCATCGAGCGATAATGGATATGGAGATTATGATATATATATGATTACATTTCGCGGACCAGAAAAACCGCCCGTATTGCACAATGAAGACAATTTACTTGCTAATGTTGCACCTGTTGGAGAAAGCGTAGTTGCCGAAAAAGTCGAAATAAAAACTATGCGACTTACCATATTAAAAGGCACAATTAAAGACGGATTAACCGGAAATCCCGTAGAAGCTCAAATAGAAATTGTTGATAACACAAAGAATGAAGTAATATCGGTTAGTTCTTCCAATAGTTCTACAGGCAAATATTTAGTGTCGCTTCCTTCTGGTCGTAATTATGGTATAGCCGTAAAAGCCGAAGGATATTTATTTCATTCCGAAAATTTTGATATTCCTGCAGCAACAGGTTATCAGGAAGTTGTAAAGGATATTTTGCTCAATAAATTGGCAGTTGGTCAGAAAGTTATTTTAAGAAATATTTTCTTCGACTATGGAAAATCCACATTAAGACCCGAATCTTATGCTGAATTGGATCGCCTTGTTCAGCTTTTAAAAGATTTTCCAAATATGCGAATTGAAATCAGTGGACATACCGATAACCGTTCTTCTTTACAATTTAACCAGAAATTGTCCGAATCGAGAGCCAAAGCAGTCGTTGACTACCTCATTAGCAAAGGAATTGCTGCAAGCAGATTAGAATATAAAGGTTACGCATTTTTGCAACCTATTGCAACGAACGATACCGAAGAGGGGCGTCAACAAAACAGACGTGTAGAATTTAAAGTATTACAAAATTAAATAGTTTCATGTTTGTTCAACCCAGCGACTCATTAATTCGTATCATAGATAAAAATCCTTTCTTAATTCTTGCTATAGAACATTTAAAAAAAATGGATTATCCTAAAAATTTATCTATTGAAGATTTTTGTAAGCAATGTTCGCTTCCTGTTCATGTTTTTTTGTCGTTAGTTAATATTTATAATCGAAACGAAGTAAAATTGAACTTTAATGAATGGAACAACGAACATATAATTATACTCATCGACTTTCTCGCACATTCGCACAATTACTATAAAAAAGAAAAATACCCGTTAATTAATGATTTATTGCACGAATTAGACATAAAAATAAAAACAAAAGAAGTTAAATTACTCAAAAAATTTTTCGACAATTATATTGCCGAGGTTATTGAGCATCTCGATTATGAAGAAAATACAGTGTTCCCTTATGTGAAAGGATTATTGTTTCATACAGCACCTATTGATACAAATTTCTCAAGTGCCGTTTATCAAGAACATCACAACGATATAGAAGAAAAATTGAGTGACTTAAAAACTTTATTATTGCACCATGTAAAGTTTGGAAATGAATCCTATTTAGCTCGACAAATAATTTTTCATTTATACGAACTAGAATACGATTTGCAGGCTCATTCAACAATCGAAGAAAAACTTTTTATACCTCTTATTCAACAACTCGAAAAGAATAATACATGACCAAATATTCGCTTGTAATAGTTGAACCTTCAGAGTTAATCAATTTTGCAATTAAAGAACATTTAAAAAAAACGTCATTATTTGCATCAATATCTACTTTTTTTGAATGGGAAGCATTCGTACAAAATACAACACGCCATAGCAATAGCATATTAATTATTAACCCATTACTTATTGTAAACAAAGAAAAAGAATTTGAAAAGCTTACTCAAAAACAAGTATATTTATCTACAATTGCCATTTTGTATCATCATCTGCCCGATGCAATCATACGTTTGTTTGGCGATGTCTTTTACATTCATGAACCTATTTCGAAATTAACTCAAAAAATTAATCAATGTTTAAATGAACAAAAAAGTAATGTTAATACCAAACAAATTCTTTCAGAACGTGAAAAAGAAATTTTAAAATATTTAGCCAAAGGATTGTCAGTTAAAGAGATTGGCGAAAAATTATTTTTAAGTCCGCATACAGTTTTATCGCATAGAAAAAATATCAGCGCCAAAACCGGAATAAAAACAATAGCAGGATTAACAGTATATGCTGTTAGTATAAATTTAGTTTCTATTGACGAAATAGATACATAATTATTGTTTTAAAGCAGATTTTTCTAAATAATTTACCATTGTATTCATTAATTTGCATAAAATCAAATAATTATGTTTGATATTGAGCGTTTAAAAAATTTGTTTTTTCTGACAAAAAACGTCATTGTTTCAAAAACTATTTAATAAATTTGAAACCAAGCGAAAAATTGTACTTATGAATATTCTTGAACAAATCATTGAAAAAGCACGTCAAAAAAAAGTTCGTATTGTTTTGCCCGAAGGAAATAGCGAACGAACCATTAAAGCAGCACATATTATTTTACAAGAAAATATTGCTCATTTAATTTTACTCGGAAATAAAAGTGAAATAACTTATTTGGCTTCGAAATATAATGCCAACTTAAGCAATGCCGAAATAATAGATCCTCAAGAAAGTGAATGGCTCGAAGATTATATTGAAACATTTGTTCAATTACGCAAAGAAAAAGGAATTACATACGACGAAGCAAAGCAATTATTAATAGACCCCATCTATTTTGGTCCGATGATGATATATAAAGGCCATGCAGATGGTGAGGTGAGTGGAGCTGAACATACAACTGCCGATACAGTGAGACCTGCATTGCAAATTGTAAAAACTACACCCGGAATTTCAGTTGTTTCGGGTGGAATGATTATGGTTACAAAAGCCGAACATTTGGGTCATCAAGGCATGTTTGTTTTTGCAGATGTTGCTATTTGTCCGAATCCTACAGCAAAACAATTAGCCGAAATTGCTATTTCAAGTGCTCAAACTGCTAAAGCAATTTTAGGTATTCAGAACCCTAATGTTGCGTTGTTGTCATTTTCAACCAAAGGTTCAGCCAAGCACGAATTGGCAAATAAAGTTATAGAAGCTGTTAATATAGCGATGCAAATGCGTCCCGATTTGAATATTGATGGAGAATTACAAGCCGATGCGGCAATAATAGAAAGTATTGGTCAAAAAAAATCTCCGGGTTCGAAAGTTGCAGGTAAAGCAAATGTGCTCATTTTCCCCGACTTGCAAAGTGGCAATATTTCTTATAAGTTAGTAGAACGTTTGGGAAATGCGCAGGCAATAGGTCCAGTTTTGCAAGGCTTGGGTGCTCCAATAAACGACTTGTCAAGAGGTTGCTCTGTTGAAGATATTGTTCATTTAGTTGCAATTACTGCAAATCAATGTATTAACAAATAATAAATAAAATATATGAAAGTATTAGTATTAAATTGCGGAAGTTCGTCTATTAAGTATCAACTTTTAGATATGACGAATGAGCCAGATTTATTAGCAAAAGGTTTGCTCGAACGGATAGGTTTGAAAGATAGTGAACTAGGACATCAAGCCAAAGGAAAAGAAAAAGTTAAATGGGTAAAGGAAATTCCCGATCATACCGAGGGGATAGATTGGATACTACAAACTCTTGTAGATAAAGATCACGGAGTGTTGACAAGTTTAAATGAAATATCTGCAGTGGGGCATAGAGTTGCACATGGAGGCGAAAATTTTACACAAAGTGCATTAATTACCGAACAAACTAAAAAAGACATCGAAGCGTGCATAGAACTCGCACCGTTACACAATCCAGCTAATTTGAAAGGAATATTAGCCATGGAAAAATTATTACCCGGTGTGCCAATGGTAGCTGTATTCGATACTTCATTTCATCAAACTATGCCACCCGAAGCTTATATGTATGCTATTCCATACGAATATTACGAAAAATACAAGATTCGTCGTTACGCATTTCATGGTACCAGTCATAAATATGTAGCTCAAAAAGCATGTAAAATTTTAGGTTGGGACTTCAGTAATGTTAACATTATTACTTGTCATTTAGGTAATGGTGCATCAGTAGCAGCAATAAAACAAGGGAAGTCTATTGATAGCTCTATGGGCTTCACACCTGTCGAAGGTTTAATGATGGGTACCGGTGTTGGTGACATAGATGCAGGCGTATTGTTATTTTTAATGGACAAAGAAAATCTCGATTGCAACGGCATCAATAATGTGATAAATAAGAAAAGTGGAGTGCTTGGTATAAGTGGCGTTTCGATGGATATGAGAGATTTGCATAACGCCATGAAAGAAGGAAATAAGCGTGCAGAATTGGCACTTAAGATGTATGCTTATAGAGTAAAAAAATATATTGGAGCTTATGCAGCAGCATTAGGGGGAGTAGATTTAATAATATTTACAGGAGGTATTGGTGAAAACGATTTCGATATTCGTCAATGGAGTTGTGAAGGATTAGAATATATGGGAGTAAAATTTGATTACAATAAGAATTATGGAGTAAAAGGAAAGGATGCAATTATTAGTGCCGATGATTCTAAAGTTACAGTTATGGCTGTTACTACCAACGAAGAATTAGTTATTGCGAATGATACAGTAAGTATTGTAAAATCAAAAAGTACAGTTAATTAAAATATTAGATTATGGAAATGAAGAAATTAGAAGAACTTATTGCAAGAGCTAAAGAAAGTAAACAAAAGCGGTTAGTAGTTGCTGCAGCAGCAGATGAGCCAGTATTGGAGGCTGTTTATCAAGCTTCAAAAGAGGGTATTATAGAACCGATACTCATTGGCAACGAAGAACAAATTAAACAAATATGCACTAAGCTAAACATTTCTTTTGAAAAAGTAGAAATAGTTAACGAACCCGATGATGCCAAAGCATCGGCATTGGCGGTAAAATATGTACGCGAAGGCAAAGCCGAAATTATAATGAAAGGCTTAGTGCAAACAAGTACCTTACTTAAAGCTGTTCTCGACAAAGAAAATGGATTACGAAAAGGCTCATTATTAAGCCATTTTGCACTAATGGAAAGCCCATTTTACCATAAACTAATTGCTATTGCCGATGGAGGAGTAAATATAGCACCGACATTTGAAGAAAAAATTTGTATTCTTGAAAATAGCGTCGAAGCTTTTCATAAATTGGGTTACCAGTGTCCCAAAATAGGAGTGATAGGAGCAGTAGAAACTGTCAATCCCAAAATGGAAACGACTATTCATGCAGCAATGCTTACAATGATGAATCGTCGAAAGCAAATAAAAGGCTGTTTGGTTGATGGACCGTTTGCTTTAGACAATGCCGTTTCGAAAGAAGCTGCTCATCACAAAGGAATTGTAAGTGAAGTTGCAGGTGACGCTGATTTACTATTAGTACCCGATATCGATGCAGGAAATATCTTATACAAATCACTTGGTTTTCTTGGTAATGCAACTTCTGCCGCTGTGATTATGGGAGCTAAAGTGCCTATTGTCCTTACATCAAGAGCCGATAGCGATCGCAGTAAATTAATGTCTATTGCTTTAGCTGCAGCAATGAAATAAAAATTTAAAAAAAATATTTATTTTTACCAAAAAATTGAGTTATGAATTCGTATCGAATTTTAGCTATTAATCCAGGATCTACAT
>JAOADU010000041.1 GCA_026417155.1 Bacteroidales bacterium
TTTTCGTATGGTATTAAAAACACTCCGTTACAGTTAAATCCAGTCTTTATCGGACAAAAACAAGGACCTGCCCGCATGATCTATGCCGGGACATATATCAAATATCGCTTGCAAGAATCATCGAAATATACGGGCAACTTGTTAACTCGTTCGCTCAATGCCGGGGCATTCTACAGAGCGGGCGATTCGTTTGTTGCCATACTACAACTTGAATTCGACCAATTTGCTTTCGGAATGAGTTACGACTTAAATCTATCGCAACTCACAACAGTTACTTATGGCAGAGGAGGCATGGAATTTTCATTGAGGTATATACCTGTTAAACCAAGTAAAGGAAATACCTTGCTATAACAAGTTCTTCTTAAACTTTGTTAAGATTTTTTATTAAACAATATTTCAGCGTATATTTGCAATATACGCTGTTTTTTTCATGAGCCGAAAAGTTATTGGGTTTATTATTATAATAATGAGTATTGCTCTAATAGGGCTCATCTCTCTTCAAACATTTTGGATTTATCAAGAATTTAAACTAAAAGAAGAACAATTTAACCGACAAATAACGTATATTTTTAATGCAATAAATAAAGACCTTGAAGCAAAAGAAACGGTTGTTGAAATATCAAATGAAGCATTTTCCTTGAAATATCAAGTTGAAGATTTACCTACCCCGACAAATATACTTAATCAAACTTTTCCAAATCAAAAAAATGCCTTTACTGTCAGAAAAAATTTATTCACAATTAATGATACTACCAACATTTTAACAAATACACGAATTGATATATTTAAAGGTGATTCGTTACTTTTTAGTAAAACCATCGTAAAGTCGAAACCCGATAATTATTATCAAAATATTAGCGATTTTGATATAAATAAAGAAATAGCCAATCGTTTAACAGACAAGACTTTGTTTGTTGAAAAAATCATCAATAAAATGCTCAACTATAACGACGATTTCTCAAAACGAGTAGATTTTTATACCTTATACAATATTATTCATAAGCAATTAATAAATCATCAGATTTTTTTAAAATTTGAATTTGCAGTTAAAAACAATGATGGACAAATTGTTTATAAAACAAAACATTTCAATCCCGACTTCTCGGATGTTTATAAAACACAATTATTTCCTAACGATGTTTTTTCGCCATCATTTTATTTAACTTTATATTTTCCCGAAAAAAACAACTTTATCGTACATTCGTTAGGGTTTATGGGAATAGTAACCATTGCTTTAATTTTAATAATTATTTTCTCATACACAATAACATTATACATTATATTGCGACAAAAAAAACTATCTGAAATGAAAAATGACTTCATAAATAATATGACACACGAATTAAAAACTCCTATATCTACTATTTCGCTTGCTGCTCAAATGCTTAGTGATCGTTCAATTTGTAAAAACGGTGAACAAATGACACACGTTACCAATATCATCACTCAAGAAACCAAACGATTAGCTCTGCAAGTAGAAAAAGTTTTACAAATGGCTATTTTTGAACGGGGTGAATATCGTTTTAATAAAAAAATACTTTCTTTAAACGTACTTGTCGAAAACATTTGTACTACATTTGAATTACATGTTAATAAACGCAACGGTAAATTATTGGTAGAACTTGAAGCCATAGACGATGAAATAGAAGCCGACGAGCTACACTTATCCAATGTAGTTATTAATCTGCTCGAAAATGCCGTCAAATATACCGAAAAAGAACCCATGATTGTTGTTAAAACGTTTAATTTGAATAACTCCGTTGTCGTCAGTGTGAAAGATAACGGCATTGGCATTAGCAAACATGACCAAAAGCACATATTCGAAAAATTTTATCGAGTACATACCGGAAACATTCACAATGTTAAAGGTTTTGGTTTAGGATTAAGTTATGTAAAAATAATTACCGATGCCCATAATGGTCAAGTTAAAGTATTTAGTGAACTAGGCAAAGGTTCAGAATTTCAAATTATATTACCATTAAAAAGTAAAGCATATGGAAATAACAAAAGCACACATTCTTTTAGCCGAGGATGACGACAACCTTGGAACATTATTAAAAGAATATTTAGAAGCCAAAGGTTATAAGACCGATTTATTTACCAATGGCGAATCGGCTTTGAAATCTTTTAAAAATCGTTCGTACGATTTATGTATTTTCGACGTAATGATGCCACAAATGGATGGTTTTACGCTTGCTAAAGAAATTCGCATCATCGACACTAAAATTCCTATTATTTTCCTAACAGCAAAAACACTTAAGAGCGATGTTGTAGAAGGATTCAAAACCGGAGCCGACGATTACATTACCAAACCATTTAGCATGGAAGAACTTATTTTTAGAGTAGAAGCTATACTTCGACGCACAAAGAGCAATTTTATCGAAGAAAAAACTGTATTTAATATTGGCAAATATATATTCAATGCCGAAACACAAGAGTTAAGCATAGATAGACGAGTTATTAAACTTACTACAAAAGAATCGGAATTGTTACAATTATTATGTCAACACATGAACAATGTGTTAGACAGAAATTATGCTTTAAAGAAAATTTGGCTCGACGAAAGTTATTACAATGCACGAAGCATGGACGTTTATATCACTCGTTTGCGTAAGCATTTAAGCGACGATCCACGTATCGAGATTATGAACGTACATTCCAAAGGCTTCAAGCTGATAGTACATGAATAGTTTTGGGCGAATTTTTCGTTTACACATTTTCGGCGAATCGCATGGTACTCATGTGGGTATTTGTCTTGACGGAGTCCCACCTGGCATTTATCTAACTCAGACTGATTTTGATGCTGATATTGAACGCCGAAAGCCACAAGCTGTTGGTACAACGAAAAGGAAAGAAAAAGACGTTCCCATTATATTAAGCGGTGTTTTCAATAATTATACTACAGGGGCACCATTGACTATTGTATTTACAAATGAACAACATAATGCTTCCGATTATCACAATATGACTTATCATTACCGTCCAGGACATAGTGATTTTACTACTCATGTAAAATATAAAGGATATAACGATTTCAGAGGCGGTGGACATTTTTCTGGAAGACTTACTTTACCCATTGTTGCTGCAGGAGTTGTTGCAAAAAAAATAATTAAACCCATTGAAATATCGGCTAAAATTACATCTATTGGCGGAACTACCACCGATTTCGAAGACATTATACAAAGTGTTGTAAACGAAAATGATAGCATCGGAGGTATTGTACAATGTGTTGTTTCAAATGTTCCTGTTGGACTGGGCGAACCTTTTTTCGATTCACTTGAATCGCTCCTTGCTCATGCTATGTTTTCTATTCCGGGAATAAAAGGAATAGAATTCGGTAGTGGGTTTAAACTTGCGACGATGAAGGGTAGCGAAGCTAATGATTGTTTTATAAATGAACAGGGAAAAACAAAAACCAATCATAGCGGCGGAATTATTGGCGGAATTTCTTCTGGTAACGATATTACATTTTCGGTTGTCGTAAAACCACCATCAAGCATAGGAAAAACACAATTTAGTTATCATTGGGCTACAAAAAAAATAGAAGCCTTAACCATTACTGGGCGGCATGATGCCTGTATTGCCCTGCGTGTACCAATCGTTGTAGAAGCATTAACCGCATGCGTTTTAGCCGATTGTATGCTTATTCAGAAATCTTGCGGCTAATGATTTTCTGATATTCATCAATATTTCGTACTCGAAAATACGTCCCTTTAATACTCAACTTAACATCGAGAATTTGAATTGAAACCAAGCGAGTTATTACATTTTTAACAATTGTATGGGGCAAAAACGACATACGTACAATGGTATTGTACGATAACTCTTCGTTTGTCTTAAATAAAGATAATACTTTAAGTTCTTCTGCCTTAATCTGAATGTTTTTAATATTTTGTTTTTTTGCAGTTTTTATAATATGTATCCAGATAGATTCGGCAATAACATTTTGATCGTTTACCCTAACATAAACCGTCCACTTCCCTTTTTCGTTTTGTACATAATGCGGTTTTATTTTTGATTCGGCAATAATCGCTTCTAAAATATTCTTTCCTCCAACTTGCCACCATTTTATAGTATACTGAATCTTTGGCTTTGCATAATATTCTGCTGCAGCCTGAAGCATATATAATTCTTCTTCGGTTCGAATGCCCGAAATAACACCATTATCTTTAACTCCTATAAGTAATGTACCTCCGTTTGCATTAGCAAAAGCTGCCATTGCTCGTGCAATTTTACGAGCATCGTCAATCTCCTGCTTAAAATCAAGACGTTGATGTTCGCCCTGATGAATCAGCGAAGAAATGTACTTTTCTTCATCTTTTAATTTAATATACCGACTCATATTGTTCAATACAAAAATAATGGCTTTTCTTTTTAGTTATATTTTTACAGATGTTTTTCTGATATTAAACTTTTGTATCTTTGAAAAAAAAATTCATGAATTCTTGGGATATTGAATACAATATTCTCTTTGCTTTTTTAACATCACTACTTACATCGCTCTTATCAATTCCAACTATCATTAACATTGCCAAATTGAAGCGTTTATATGACGAGCCTAATCCACGCAAGTTGCACAATAGCCACATTCCCACTTTAGGTGGAATAGCCATTCTATTTGGTTTTTTCTTTAGTATGTCTTTTTGGACAAACTTTGCTTATTGCTGGCACTTGCAATATGTTGTTACTGCTTGCATTATCATTGCAGTCATTGGAATTACCGACGATATTGTTTCGCTTTCGCCCTTAAAAAAATTCATCGGACAACTCGTAGCTGCCATTATTTTGGTTGTTTGGAGCGATTTACGTATTGTATCATGGTTTGATATTTTTGGCGTAAAAGAACTACCATTTTTAGTAAGTATCGTTTTTTCTATATTTACTATATTAATAATCATTAATGCATTTAATTTTATTGATGGCATTGATGGACTAGCAGCAAGCTTAGGAATTGTATCTTCGGCTGCATTTGGTATTTATTTTTATTTTTTCGATGAAAATTTTCAGCATGCTATTCTGGCTTTTTCGCTCACCGGAGCTTTAATTGGCTTTTTATATTACAACCGAACACCTGCAAAAATATTTATGGGCGATACAGGCTCTATGCTTATTGGACTGATTATGGCTATGCTTGCTATAGAATTTGTTAACCTTAATTATTATTCCCCTACCCGCATAATTCGTTCTACATCAGCTCCAACATTAGCCATGTCTATCATTTTTGTGCCGTTATTCGATATAGTAAGGGTATTCTTTATTCGCATCATTAACGGACGTTCACCATTTAAACCCGATAAAAACCACTTGCATCATTTGCTCCTTAAAATGGGATTTTCGCACATGAAATCAACTATTATATTAGTATTTTTCCAAATTACATTAATAGCTATTGCATTCTTACTACATTTTAAAGGGAATTATTGGATTGGGTTTACGCTGTTATTTGTTATTCTTTTATTTACTGCTTTTCTATATTATCAGAGTAAAAAAGCAATTAATAACTCAACTTCACAATGAAAGCAATACTTGCTTTATTCTTTTTTCTTACGATATATTTATTGTCCTCTTCACAAAATTTTCCTGTTGCATACTTAATTGAAGAAAAAACTAATGCCCAAAGCTGTATAAAAGATAACGAAACATTCTTTCATAGTGGATTTTTTCCCTTTATATTTTTAAACAAGTCTTACGATTCATTAATAAACCAAAATTATTTCATACGAGAAAAAAATAAACATAAACCTGCTAATTTTTATTACAAAAGTTTTTATTCCAAAAAGGATAGCGACTTTGTTTTACATATCAACCCAATATTCAATTACTTATATTGTAAAGACGATAGCACTTACGGAATAATGGAAAACACTCGTGGTGTAGTTATTGCAGGAAACTTGTCGAACAATTTTCGTTTTGTTACAGGAGCTACAGAGACACAAGGCTTTTACAGGCCTCACATAAACTATTACCGAAG
The DNA here is from genome assembly GCA_026417155.1 of Bacteroidales bacterium. Lineage (GTDB taxonomy): Bacteria > Bacteroidota > Bacteroidia > Bacteroidales > GWA2-32-17 > Ch61. The sequence continues at coordinate 5,972 of JAOADU010000041.1, forward strand.
GAAAAACGACGTTATACCAGGAGGTGGCAGAGCTCGTCCCTTTAAACAAACCGGATTCGATTTTACAAACTCTCTTGGCTATATTCTTTTTTCTTTCAACAGCCATTGGCACTTCCTATTTGGTCACACCCGGCAATTTATTGGTCATGGCTATCGTTCTTTATTCTTAAGTGATGCTCCTTTTGAATACCCCGTTTTACGAATTCAATATCAATACAAACGCTGGCAATATATTTGCAACTATGCCACTTTTCAAAGTGCCACACAATACGACGACCGTACTAAAGTTTTTTCAAGAAAATATAGCAGCATTCATTACCTAAGTTTTTTGCCACACAAAAACGTTGAACTCGGAATATTCGAAAATACTCTTTTTCATGCCATGTCGTTAAAACGTAATCGTCCGCCTGAAGAATATTTTATTCCTATTATTTTTACACACACTTCGATATATGGGCTAAATCATACTAATAATGCAATGTTGGGTACACAAATACTTATTAAACCTATACGCGCAATTCACATATACGGACAACTTGCTATTGATGATTATTCAAAATATCAAAAAGATAAACAAAAGTTGGCGTGGCAATACGGAATCAAGTTCCATGAGCCCTTGCAAATTAAAAACTTGTTTGTTCTTATAGAACAAAATAAATCACAAAACGATATTTATTATAGCCCCTATGAATTTGCTCAATTTTCGCAGCATAATGAACCCATTGCACATATTCTAGGAAACAATTTTAACGAAACTATATTTTATGCATTTTACCGATACCGAATTTGGTTTTTTTGCTTCAAATTTAATAAAGCTACGTATTACGAAAAAGAAAAACGATTGCATACAAGCTCAAATGCATTACTAAGCAAGATCGAACAATACAAAATTGAAACAGGAATACTATTGCATAAACCCTCGAGACTTACTGTTACTATTGGTTATCATAAACGAACTTCTTCGCTTACACAAACCGACCATTACTTTTTCTTTGGAATAAAAACACGTTACTACAATTTTTACGATGACTTTTAGTTATTCCTAATTAAAATAGCACCGTGGAAATATTTTGCCTTTTGAGTTCGATTTTATAACTTGCACCTTCTATGAAAAGGATTATCCGATTTTTTAAAAAATTTTTTATCACTCTGTTTATAATTGTACTTTTTGGGCTCAGTGCTATTATAGCTTTAACATACATTTATCAGGACGAAATTGTAAATTATGCTAAAAACCATCTGAAAGATTATTTTGACACAGAAATCAATATTGGCTCTATTGATTTTTCTATTATTAAAAAATTTCCCGATGCAACTATTATTCTAAACGATGTCTTTATTAAATCTTCTCCTACTTTCAACAAAAAGGACTTTAAAATAAATACCGATACGTTGCTATTTGCCAAAGAAATTTTCTTGCAATTTAATCTTTTAAAAATTATTCAAGAACAGTATGAACTCACAGCTATTCATTTAAAAAAAGCCTCTGTTACTCTTTTATTCGACAAAAGAGGAAAAAATAATTTTCGTATTCTTAAGCCTTCGAGCGATACTTCTAACGTAAAGTACAAGCTCGAACAAATAAAATTATCCGATTTCAAGTTAACTGTACATCATTTATCTAAAGATTTACTTGCAAGCATTAAAACAAACAACTTCAAACTTACAGGCGAATTTTTCAAAGAACAATACTCATTACAATCAAAAGGTGAACTAAACATTCATCAATTACATATACAGGGAGTAAACTATCTGAAAAACGGAAAAGCCACATTAAAAGCCACTTTAAAAGTAAACAACCAGCGATACTATTTAAAAGAGGGAAGTATTGCTATTGGAAATCTTTCGTTTGGAATATCGGGCAGTTATGAATTGCAAGAGGAAACCGACCAAATAAATATAAAAATTACGGGCAATAAGATCGCATTAGACGATTTGTTAAATAGCCTTCCCGACAATTTGCAGCCTACTACTGCCAGTTTATCGGCTCATGGTTTTATTGATTTTAAAGCCGAAATAATAGGTGGTATCAATTATAAAACTAACCCACGTATTAAAGTAGAATTTAAAATTATTGACGGAAACATACACAATAAAGATAATGATATTACCTTACAAAAGCTTTCGCTACAAGGCAAATTCGATAATGGGATATCGCAAAACCTTAACAGTTCATCACTTTCTATTGATACATTTTACACTAATCTTAATGACAGCGTTATATATGGAAACTTTTCTTTATTAAACTTTAATCAACCGCAAGTAAAGTTTAAAATAAAAGGCACAATAAATTTAGCACACTGGAAATCACTGTTAAAACTTGATACTTTCGAAACTTTGCAAGGCATCGCACGCATAAATCTTTCCTATTTGGGCAGAATAAAAAATTTGGCAAAACCTACTGCAACTGATTTTCAAAATGCTACAGTTCGCGGAACATTAGAATTAAATAATTTGAATCTTAAAATTGTAAACAACCCGTATTCTTTCAACAACTTTGAAGGTAAATTTTTCATCGACAACAACAATGTACAAACCGAAAAAACAACTTTCAACTTAAACGAAATCTCCGTTTTAATTAGTGGAACATTTCAGAATTTAATCGCTTTCCTATTACTCGAAAATCAGAAACTAAATGCCATAGTAAACATATATATACCATTATTAGACATAAACCGATGGGAAACAACAAAAAGCTCAAGCAACTCTTTTGCTATACCTGAAAACATAAAGTTAACAGCCGATATTTCTATTGACGAACTCCGATATAACAAATTAACAATTAAAAAACTTTTATCTTCTGCACAGTTGTCGTATCCTGTCTTTTCATTAACAGGAACATCCTTTCAAACAAACGAAGGAACTGCTTCAGGAAATATACGGCTAATAATTGACGACAACAAGCAATTAACTTTACAATCGAATGCTAACTTACAACAAATCAACATAAAAAAACTATTTCAATCATTTGATAATTTCGGGCAAACCTTTATAAAAGACAACAACATCAACGGAAAAATAAATGCTACTATAAACTTTTTACAAATTCGCTGGGACGATAAACTCAACATTATAGATAAAGATATTATTCTTGATGCTCAATTTATAATCAACAATGGTCAACTCGTAGAATTTGAACCTATGTACTCTTTAGCCGATTATATTGAACTTTCGGAACTTAGGCAAATAAAATTCTCCGACCTCAAAAACGACATATTCATAAAAAACCGAAAAATTATTATCCCTAACATGGAAATCAAATCCAATGCATTTAACATTGAGGTTAGTGGCGAACACTCATTCGATAACAATATAGAATACAGAATAAAATTACTACTTCGCGAATGGATTGCTAACAAAGCAAAGAAAAACAAAAAAGAAAACATGGAATTTGGTATCGAAGAGAATGATGGTTTAGGATCTACGTCGTTATACCTTGTAATTAAAGGTACAACCGATAATTACAAAATTACCTACGATTCAAAAAAAATGAAAGAACAAGTTAAAGAAAGCTTAAAAAAAGAAAAACAAGAAATTAAAACCATTTTGAATCAGGAATTAGGGTTGTTTAAAAAAGATTCATTAAACTTGCTTCAACAAAAAAAGCAAGAAGAACTAAAAAAACCAAAATTTAAAATAGAATGGGACGAAGAGAATCCCGAGAAAGATCAAAGTAATTAAATATGAACAATATAGATAAAAACATCATACAATTTATAAAAAAGCATCATGTATTGAATTTAGCAGTTCATGGCAACAATACCTTATGGACTGCCAGTTGTTTCTATGCTTTCTGGCAAGAGAAACAATCATTTATTTTTTTATCCGATGAAGACACTTTGCATGCAAAACTTATGACACTAAACCCCGAAGTTGTAGGAACCATAGCCCTCGAAACCCGCATCGTAGGTAAAATACAAGGCATTCAATTTCGTGGTCTTATTTACAAACCTACAGAAGAGGTACTATCGTATGCAAAAAAAATTTATTATAAGCGATTCCCTTATGCCATTGGACATCATTCAACATTTTGGTTGCTCGAACTCACTTACATAAAATTTACCGATAATCGCTTAGGGTTCGGAAAAAAAATAATATGGGAAAAAATTCCTCTTAAAGATAATAGCACATTATGAAATGGGTATTTTTTATATTTATATTATTAAGCGCTAAGGTATTATCAGCACAAGAATTTTTTTCTGAACAAAATGCACCTAACAATACAAAGAACAAATTCAGCTTCGATCGTTTCTTTTTTGGTGGCAATTTTGGATTACAAGTGGGCAATTATACCATTATAGAACTTTCTCCACTTATTGGTTATCGAATCACCGAACGATTTTCGGCAGGAACTCAAATCAATTATAGTTACATCCATGTATCGCAATTTAATTTATCTACAAGTATATATGGCTCGTCAGCATTTTTAACATACTACCTCAGCAAAAAAATATTTTTACGAAGTGAATATGAATGGTTAAGTTTAGAAAGTCGTTATTTTAATCCTGCCATATATCAAACTCAGAAACGGTTTTCCGTACATAGTGTACTCGTTGGCGGTGGATATCGCGAACAAATTGGCGAACGTAGTTACATTAATCTAATGATTTTATGGAATTTGAACGAAAGTGCTCTTTCTCCATATCAAAACCCCATCATAAGAATGAGTTTTGAATTTTAAAGGCTTAATTCTAAATATAATCATAATTCACTATTCTTGAAAATTACTTTAATGCATTCGTAGCCGTAACAAAAGGATTAACAAGAGTTTTTTATCCTACATATATGTCGAGGACATACTGTACCACTGACATCTTGCCAGTGAATAATCATCGCTCCGACAAGGATGTCGGAGGCAAATTGTAACAATGGCATCCTGCCAGTGAAAAATTACCACTCCGACAAGGATGTCGGAGTTACATTATATTCTGAAATCATGTCTAATCGACTTTACTGAATTCAATCATTTTTAAATAATTGGTCATTAATTTAATACTATTCAACAACTTAAATCGTGATGTGCTATTTATTTTAACAGGTTGTTTTTGCAAATATAATTAGTATTTTTGAACTTAGCCATTTAAAATTAACCACAACCAAATAATTTACGTTCTTCAATTCGCTTCGAAATAAATACAGGAACCATTGATTTCCATTCATCAGAACCATGTCGAATGCAGCATATTATATCATCACTCTTTATATGAAGCCACTGCTTTTTTATATTAGGTATATCTATAATTTTTTCGTTTTCTTTCAAAAATTTTAAAAGCCATTCATTTTGTTTCTTTATGGAAAAAGTATTGGAATCTATGTAACGATTCTTTTCATCAACAAAAGGATAAATGTATAGTTTTACATTTTTCGAAAATAACCGTCCCATAGCTTCGAGAATTCCACCTTTTAAATCGGTATAATATTCGTCGTCGAAAATTCTTTCTAAAATATTGGCACCTAATATTAAACGTAATTGCGAAACAGGATAACGACAAATAAATTGCGATACTTTGTAAAATTCTTTAAAATTCGACACCAATACATTTTGCCCCATTTCATTTAACAGAATGACCCTATCTAAATAATCTTTCTCGTCGAATATTTCCGATTTCAATAAATTATTAAGAGTTATTTCGCATAATACTAAACTTGTGTCAACTGAAAAATTTACATCTTTTTTAAAAAGCGAAAATCCAGCTTTTAACATATCAAAATGAACATAATTTGGTGGTCGAAAACTACCACGCAATAACATTATATTTTTTTTGTAAAAAAAATCGCCGGGGTGCTGCAAATTGCCGTATCTATCGAACACACTTGCCGGTGTATATCCCATCTTTACTAACAACAAACTAATTATTCTATTATCAACCGAACGAAACAACGGACCATCGAACGATAGCATATTAATATCGAGCCTATCGGTTGATAAATTATCCATCAATGAAGCCAAAAGTAGCTGAATATCATTCGAATAATAGTATGCTGCATAAATCAAATTTATACCTAAAATACCTAAAGTATTTTGTTGTAAAATAGTATCATTTTCTTTAAGGCTAACATGCAATATAATTTGGTTGCTTGGTGATAAAGGTTCGTGCTGAAATTGAATGCCTAACCATCCGTGCCCCTCATTATCTTTCTTAAAATTGAGTGTTTCTACTGTATTGGCAAATGCGAAAAAAGCCGTTTGCTCACCTCTTTCTTCATACAAAAGTTTCATTACCTCTTGAAACTCTACTTCTAACATTTTCATCAACCGTTCGCGACTTACGTAACGCTTAGCTTTTCCTTTATACAAATAATCGCTATACTTTTTGTCGTATGCCGATATAGTTTTGGCAATAGTGCCCGATGCACCACCCGCCCTAAAAAAATGACGAGCCACTTCTTGTCCACCACCAATTTCGGCTAAAGTGCCAAAAATTCTAGTATTCAAATTTATGATTAATGCTTTGTTTTGAGTAGATAATATTTCGCGTTTCATACAATTAATGGTAACACAAATTTTTTTAATGCTTCAAAACTACTTTTCATATAAATTTCCGAATAAGGAATAGTAAGGATGTTCCATTCGGGATATGCTTCTAAAATTTCATCGCTAACAGTAGGATTCAAATCGCATTTATTTACAATTAAGGCAATATTGCAACGATACGTATTTTGATATTCTTTTATTTTTGTTAAGAACTCAAATACTTGCGGATGCGGCTCTACTATAGGCATTAAAATATTGGCAAAAGGAACTAAAGATAATGTTAATCGCGTCCATCCCGGATATGCCTCGCTTATGAGCATTTTTTTTTGGTACGATATGAGCACATCCCACGCCTTATCGCGAACAATTCGGACAGGACGAATACCATTTTTGGGATAATATTGTAAAACACCATAAACAATAATAGCTTCGTTTGATCTTTTTTGAACAATTTTTCCGCCTATGATATCTTGCAACGATAAAGCTCCGGTTGGACAAATTTGCAAACAATGTCCGCATCCCGTACAGTTTTGTTTAATAATTTGTGCTTGACCTCGTACAATTCGAATAGCCTTAAATTTACAAGCATCCTCGCAATCGCCACAGCCCATACATGCAAATTCATCTACCACAGCTTCTTGGCCTAAATAAAAAATATCTTCCTGAAGCACTTCGGTAATATGACGCCACGAACTGGTAAAAGTACAATCGGCATATACAGCGTTTCCACCTACAATTTCTACAAGCATTTTCATCAACGTTGTTTTGCCAGTACCACCTTTATCCGATACTAATAATATTTCGCGCATGATTTAAACATTTAAAGTATAGGCTAATTCTTTTACTACTTGTTGATATGCTTCGTCGCTAACAGCATAACCTTGTATGGCTTCGATGCTTATCTCTTTTGTATGGGGTATTGCAAAACCAAAGGAATAACCTCGTTCAATAAACAAATCGTAATAATCGCTATTAACAGCTAAAATCATATCGGCCTGATCGTGAGAAATAGACTTATATAACATCTCCCATGTATATATATCGTTCGTATAAAAAATTATTTTATCGGATAGCTGAATAAGATCTGCCCACAATTCACGAAATCCTGAAGGGAAACCAATCAATATTACAGCATGCTTGGGTAGTTTTTTCTGCATATTTTCTATGATTGTTTGGCAATGCCACGATGAAAATATTTCTCGTTGATTTAAATTCACTCTGAAAATACGATGATTCAAATTACTTTGTTCAATAAAGCCTATTCGTTTATTAGATAATTGAATGGAATTTTTTTTACAGGCATACACACAAGCACTGCACGAAATACATAATTCTGAATAAATGACATAAAATTCGCCATATCGAGCCATTGCTCCACAGTTACATGCCTTTAAACAAGTATCGCAAAATTTACAGTTATTTTTTGTCCATAAAGGTACTTCACGCAAAACAGCATCGTATTCTAACCATGCCAGTTCTTTTTTAAAAAAAACAGGCGGTACTAAATTCGACAATGAAAGCCAATATACATCTTTGCCCAGTTCACTTAATTTAATAAATAAATTAGCCATTAATGTTGTAACGCCGATACCACCATTGCTACCAATGCCTGTTATAATCATAAATTTTATTTTACTCCTTTCAAAGCTACAAAAATATAATTAAATTCGCACAAAAACGATGAAACTATATTCATACAATGTAAATGGAATAAGAGCTGCAATTTCGAAAGGATTAAATGAATGGCTCTTACACGAACAACCCGATATTATATGTTTACAAGAAATTAAAGCTACACCCGATCAGTTCGATGTACATTCTTTTGAAACATTATATTATACTTCTTTATGGAACCCTGCCGAACGAAAAGGATACAGCGGCGTGGCTCTATTGTCAAAGATAAAACCAAAGCGATTTTCTTTCGGTATGAATAAACAAGAATTTGATATCGAAGGACGAGTTATTGTTTCAGAATTCGAAACCTTTACACATGTATGCGTATATGTTCCCTCGGGTAGCATGGGCGACCAAAGGCAAACATTTAAAATGCAATTCCTCGATGCATTTTACACTTTTATTGAACAACTCTTACAAAAACATCCGTATCTCATAGTAAGTGGTGACTTCAACATTTGCCACAAGCCCATAGATATAAATCACCCCGAAAAACACGAACACGTTTCGGGCTTCCTCCCCGAAGAACGCGAGTGGATGGACAAGTTTGTTGAATTGGGTTTTATTGATTCGTTCAGAAAATTTAACCAACAACCTAATCAATATTCGTGGTGGAGTTATAGACAACGTGCCCGCGAAAAAAATCTTGGATGGCGCATCGATTATCATTTCATTTCAACACCACTCGACGATGCCATCGTTGACGCACAAATTCATGCCGATGTGTTTCATTCCGACCATTGTCCTGTTTCTGTAACTATTAAAAATTAATCTTATGAAACAGTTTGTTATTCTATTATTACTTGCTTGTAATTTTACTTATGCTCAACCTCCCGCTGGCTATTACGATGGCACACAAGGTTTGGTTGGCGATAGTTTGCGATACAAATTGCACGATATTATTTCCAACAATTTTACTTCTGTTTCTTATTCATCGCTGTACACTCATTATCAATCGACCGATAAAAAGCCCAATGGCAAAGTGTGGGACATGTATAGCGATATACCGGGTGGCACACCTCCTTACGAATACAATTTTTACCAAACTTGTGGCAATTATACACAAGAAGGTCAATGCTACAACCGCGAGCATACCGTACCTGCAAGCTGGTTCAACGACGCTTATCCGATGTACAGCGATTTGTTTATGGTTGTTCCAACCGACGGATATGTTAATAACAAGCGAGCCAATTATCCGTATGGCAAAGTTGCTAACGTAAGTTGGACTTCGCAAAATGGCAGTAAATTAGGTTCGAGTGCTGTAAGTGGCTACACCGGTACCGTTTTCGAACCCATCGATTCTTTTAAAGGCGATTTTGCCCGAATATATTTTTACGTGGCTACCCGATACAAAGATGAAATTCCTTCGTGGAACAGCAGCACAGTTTTTCAAGGGAACAATCTTTCTACATGGGCTAAAAATCTTTTTATTCAATGGCACAATCTCGATCCTGTATCGGCAAAAGAAATTCAACGAAACAATGCTGTTTATCAAATTCAAAAAAATCGCAATCCATACATTGATCATCCCGAATTTGTTAGTGCTGTGTGGCTTGAAACATACGGCATTCAACAAAACATACTGCCCGAAATAACACTATACCCTAATCCTGTAACAACCGTATTAAACATTTCCATAGCCAATAACGATACTTTTCAGATTATAATTTATGATGTTTATGGAAAAATTGTTTACCACAACGTTTGTATAAAACAAACTCTCATTAATACTGAATCATACACGAACGGTACGTATATATTGCAACTACAAAGCAAAAATTACTCTGTCTTTTACAAGTTTATTAAAGTTTAATATTAAATAAAATTTTTTCAACATTTTTGCAAAACCTGACAAAAGTCATAGTTTTCGTTTTTTTTATTTTTGAATATTGGACTTGAATGTTCAACACAACCGGTTGCATGCGAATATTCACAAAAAAAATTGTTTAACTAAAAAAATGAAGTCTATGAAAAAAGTATTTTTGTTAATTTTGGCTGCTGGAATTATATTTACAGCATGCAACAAAGAAGAAAAACTTAATGGAAAACAACTTAAAGAAATGACACAACTCAAAAAAGCACCAAAAAAACCCACACCCGCTCCGAATGGGAGAGAACTAAAAGAAGGTTTTGAAGATTGTATTAATAACCCCGTTGCTTGTGCACCCTACGAC
>JAOADU010000036.1 GCA_026417155.1 Bacteroidales bacterium
GGCAAACGGATAAGTTTTACAAGGATTTAGAACGCTCGGAGCGCTGGGATGGTCGTGCTAAAAATAACGAGATAGTACCTGTAGGAACTTATACATGGAAATGTTACTTTAGAGATGGATTCGATAAATTTCATGAAGAAGCTGGGGCAGTAAATGTGATCAGGTAATATATATGCAAATTGTCTAACATTTATGAAAATACTAACTAATAAAAACCTGAAAAAATTTATTTAGCTGAATGTTCAAACAAAAAAGAAATATTTACAGAATAAAAATAATGAACCAAAAAAACATTAATTACATTTATGAATTTATAAAAACATATAATAATAAAAATGTTATATGTTTAAAGAATCTTTTAAATAATTGGTAAAGATTTAAAAATTTTATAAATATCGGATCATAAAAAAAATCTATGAAGATAAAATTCATAATTAGATTGTAAATAAAAAGGCAAATTGTTAAAAAAGATTAATTATAGACTCCAACTATTTAAAAATAGACTAAATAAAATTATATTTGCAATAAAAAATATGAAACAATCAGGTGTATTAATTTTGGCAACGTTATTAAGTTCTGCTATGACAGCTCAAAGCATTTATGATAATAATTTTAAAGTAAATGATATTGAAGGAAAAGAATTTTCATTAAATGCATATAAGGGAAAAAAACTAATGATTGTAAATGTCGCTAGCAAATGTGGCTTAACTCCACAATATAAAGAGCTGCAAGCATTATATGAAAAATATCAAAAAAGTCATAATTTTGAAATAATTGCATTTCCTGCAAATAACTTTTTAAATCAGGAGCCTGGAACTAATGAAGAAATAAAGGCATTTTGTGAAAAGAATTATGGTGTTACATTCAAAATAATGGAGAAAATTAGCGTTAATGGGAGTGATATTCATCCATTATATCAATGGTTAACAGATAAAACTAAAAATGGTGTTACGGATGAAAAAATTCAATGGAATTTTCAAAAATATTTAATTAATCCTGATGGTACTATTGCTATGGTAATAATGCCACGAGAAAATCCAATGTCAGATAAAATTATTCGTTGGATAGAAAAATAATTGTCTAACTTATAAAAAACTAAACGTATGAAAATATTAGTAGTAAAATACTTGCCAGGCAGAGAATATTCAAATACTGCCATTTTATATAACCATTTTCTTAAAAAAGTAGAAGGAAATCATCAAATCGAAGAAATAGATTTGGAGCAAAATCCTCCTCCCTTTTTCGATCATAAGACATTAATGGCTTATTATAGGCGAAATTATCAGGGAAAAGAATTATCGTCCGATCAGAAAAATGCTATTGGTGTGATGGATAAATTAATAGATAAGGTAGAGTGGGCAGATATTGTGTTAATAACATCACCTATGCATAATTTTGGTATGCCCGGTGTTGTAAAACTCTGGTTCGATGCCATAATACAAAAAGGCAGAACATTTGATTATACCTCAGAAGGGATACCTTATGGAAAACTTAAAGGAAAAAAAGCCTTAGTATTATTTACCAGTGGAGGAGAGTATTCGTGCCATCAAGTTACATTAAATTATCCTGAATGGGATACTTATTCGTTCCATGTTAAAATAATGCTAACGTTTTTAGGATTTGATAATGCTGAAGTAGTTACTGCAGCAACTGCAAATCCTCACAGTAAAGAGAAAAACTTACTAATAGCAAAAAACAGAATTGATGAAATTATTAAAAATTGGAATTTGGTAAATGCTGCTGAATCAATTCATAAAATTTAATTAAGCCTAGTTTATTTATATTATTCAATTCAAATTGAATATAAGAATCAAGGTAGGTATAATAGTATGGGGGAATAAATGTAGAATGTAAAGCAAGAGACTGATGCTTATGTTCTACACCCCATTTTAACGCTTGTTCAAAACGATTTAAAAACTCCATATCAATATCTTTAGTTTTTACCCAATAAGCAAAGACAAAAGGCAATTGAGTATATTTCCACCATTCGTAAGAAAGATCATAAACATATTCAAAGTACGATGAAAGTTCTAATGCTCTATCTCCAATAATTAATCCTCCTGTATCGTGATATATGTTTTGTTCGAATCCTTCAGATGCCGAAAGTAATGTGGGAGATATTTTCCAATGATTCAAAAGCAATAATTGTAATAATTTAACAGAAGTAGTAGATTGATAATCGAGCCATATAGCTTTAAGTTGGTCTATTGGCTTTTGTGCTACTAATAAAACCGATTGTACATGTTTGTACCCAGCAATACAAAATGATGTGATAATATCGTTTTGCGGATATTGTGCGAAGCTACCTGAAGGAATTAAAATAATATCTGCATTTTTTTCGTAATAAGCATTTGTACAAAGCGATGGATATAGTCTTATGAGTTCATATTCTTTGCTGTTAAGCATACCAGATTGTGTGATCCCGTATATGAAAGGCAAAGTATTGACATATGAAACAGCTACAATTTTAATCATGTAATATCATTTTTTCGACAGCCATTGTTGCAGCAACAACAACAAAAAGGCTAACAAATGGTGCTAAAAAACTACCAATAATTGGAATTAAAAATATAGCATAATAAATTAAACCGAAACCTATTGCATGACCTTTGTTTCTACGAACAATTTGAATACTTTGATGTATGGTTAATTCTTTTCGCTCGAATGAGAAATCGAGGAATGAAAAACCAAAAAAATAAGCATTAATTAAAATGATTAAAATAATTGACACTGGAGAAATAATCCAACCGACAATAGGAATAAAGCTAACAATAGTAATGCTTATTACAAGTAAGGTTTGTAAAAACAAATTGCGCATTGAAAGTAAAAGACTACGTCCTATTTGGTATAACCAAGTTTTTAAACGAAAGGTATAGGATTTTGATGATAATATTTTTTCTGTTTTTTCTGAAACATATGAGAGTACAGGTGATAAAATAATAAGAACAATAGTACCGCTAAAAAAATAAAAAATAAAGAAAAATAAGGCTTTAAAAAGTAAAAATAAGATCCCTTGTAGTAAAAATGTTAAAGCTTTAAAAAACCAATGAGTTGCATTTTGTAAATTAAGAGAAGAAAAAACTATATCTGAAAAATATTTATATAATGAGCTTTCCAAAAGATACATACTATAGAGAATGACTAAAAAAAGTATAAAGGGAACAAGCAAAAACCATTTAAAATGTTTAAAAGTAAATGGGATTGCTTTAAAAAATAAAGAGAAACTTTCCGAGATGTCTTCAATAAAATTCATAATTATTTTTTCTTTTTAGACTGTGTAGATCGTTTACGTGCAAGTTCTTCTAATTTTTCTTGGAATCGGCTTTTTTTAACAGTTTTTTTCTTGTTTTCATTAATTTGTGCTAGCAGTTTTTCTTCATCTACAAAACGACGGATAATGTACATTTGTCCAAAGGTTATTACATTAGCTAAGAAATAATAATAGCTTAATCCTGCAGAAAAGTTATTGAAAATAAACAAAAACATAACGGGCATCATGTACGAAATAATTTTCATGCTAGGCATGGTTGTATTTTGCGGGTTAAGTTTGTTTTGCTGATATGTATAAATGATGGTACTAACGGTCATTAGCAAACAGAATAAACTAACGTGGTTGCCATAAAATGGAATGGTAAAGCCCAAATTAAGCACAGAATCGTATGTTGATAAATCATCGGCCCAAAGAAATGGTTGTTGCCTAAGTTCGAATGAAGAAGGGAAAAATTTAAACATAGCAAAAAGAATGGGAAGTTGTAATAGCATGGGCAGGCAGCCACCCATTGGATTTACTCCTGCTTTCTTGTATAAATTCATAATGGCTTGCTGACGTTCTATAGGCTTGTCCTTAGGTATTTTTTCGTTTATTTCATCTACTTGTGGTTTTAATACACGCATTTTTGCTGTTGCCAGATATGATTTATATGTTAGTGGAAATAAAATAATTTTGATAAGAATAGTTAATATAAGTATGATGATTCCATAGCTACCAATAAAATTATCAAGAAAATTGAAAACAGGAATAACTAAAAAGCGATTAATCCACCCAAAGATACCCCATCCGAGCGGTATTATTTTTTGTAAGTCGGCAATTTCTTGTTTTTTTAAGGTATTAAAATGATTGGGACCAAAATAAAAAACAAATGATTTTTTTTCTAATTCTTGTGGGGTATAGCTTAGCGACATTTCGCTGTACAGTTCTTTTAATATCCTATGATTGTTTCCTATGTATTTTTTTGATTCTACGGTAGCATTTAAAAATGGTTCTTTCGCCAATAATACGGAACTAAAAAATTGTTGCTTGAAGGCAATCCATTGAATTTTGGTTTTTAAATCTTCTTTATCGTCCGATGTTTCCGACAGGTAATCCATTTCTTCGCCATCAAATTTGTAATATATAGTTGTATTAGACTGCTCAAAATCTTTATTTTTTTCGAATTGATGAGCAAAAAGTTTCCATTCGAGCAACATGTAATCTATTCTGTCGCTTGTTATTTCTTGGAAATTTTTCGATTGAATATTAAAGTTTAACTTATATGAATTGGGTTCGAGCGTATAAATAAATTCAAGATGTCGATTATTGCCTGCATCGAGTTTAAAAGTTATGGTTTGTGGTTTTTGGGAAGCATCAATTATCGAATCGGAAGTAATGGTGCTAAAATACAGGTCTTGTGTACGAATGCTTCTGTTTTGAGCAAAAAAATTCAAACTAAAAATGGATGAATCTCCTTGCCATAAAACTACAGGCAAAGAATCAAAAGTTCTAAATTCTTTAAGTTCAACTTTGTATGGACGAGCTCCTTTATTGATAAATGTAATTTTAAGTTTTTGGTTTTCAATAACGAAAAAGTTAGTGTCGCCTAAGATATATTTTCCAAGTATGCCATATTTTTCTTCCATTTTCTTAATTAAGACAGAATCTGGCAACTGTGTAGAGATGCTGTCTTTTGCTGAAACTGCAACTTGCTGACTAGAAGCAGCTTTTTTTTGAGCTACTAAGGCAAGCGAATCTTGTATGACTTTTTCTATTGAATCGCGTTTTCTTTGTGCTTTTTCCAATTCTTCTTGCGAAGGGCGATTTAATATCCCAAAAACTATAAATATTAAAAAGATTAGAAAAATGCCAATAATTGTATTTCTATCCATAGATTAAAATTTGAAAGGCAAAGATACAATGAATATTAACACAGTTGAATGTTTAATTGAAATTATAATTCGGCAATAACCGTTTTGTTTCCTTTAACTTTATCATTAATGTTTACCTTAATTTTGGCGTGGAGTGGCAAAAAAATATCAACTCTTGAACCGAACTTAATAAAACCAAGTTGTTGTCCTTGTTCTAAAAACATGTCGGGCAAGGCATACGTTACAATTCGACGGGCCACTTTGCCTGCTATTTGACGAATAAGAATTTCTTCGTCGTTGAATGTTTTTACTACGGTTGTAAAGCGTTCATTTTCTTCCGATGCTTTGGGCTTCCAAGCAACTACGTAAGTTCCAGGGTGGTATTGAGTGTATGAAACTGTCCCGCTAACAGGAATCCAATTTATATGTACGTTTAATGGCGACATAAAAATAGATATTTGTATTCGCTCATCATTGAAGTATTCCTTTTCGTGCGTTTTTTCGATGGCAACAACTTTTCCATCGGCTGGTGCAAGAATTTGTCCATGTTCGCCAAATGTTTCTCTTTTTGGTACTCGGAAAAAGTAAATTATTATTGCATAGAGAATAACAGAAAGGGATAAAACGGTTGTGTTTATCCAAAACCAATGAGGAAAGAAATAATGTAGCAAAAAGTTTAGTAAAAGTAAAAATAATCCCGATAAACCTATAATTTTTAAGCCTTCGCGATGAATTTTGAGCCAAATTAATCGTTTGGTGTTTTCGTAACTCATGCTTTTTTATACAAAAATATGTTATTGCATCAACATTTGCAAATATATGAATGCAGCGGGAACAGCTAAAAATACACTATCGAAACGGTCGAGAATGCCGCCATGCCCGGGAATTAAATTTCCAGAATCTTTTAAATCGAGCGATCGCTTAAACAAAGATTCTACAAGGTCGCCCATTGTTGCAGAGAAGATTACAATGATGGATAATACAAACCAATTTTGCCATGTGAGTATATGAAAAATTAACGGAAAAATAACAGAAGCAGCAAGAGTTACTAAAGTTCCGCCAATAAGTCCTTCCCACGATTTTTTGGGCGATATGCGTTCGAATAATCTATGCTTACCAAATGATACACCAAAGAGATAAGCAAAAGTATCGTAAATCCAAATAATTGACAAGAAACCTAAAAATATAAAAGGAGAATAAATAATATTCCGCTCTGGATTGAAAAATAAAACGTCGCTAAAGAAACCTTCGTAACTTCTAATGTCTAAAAAATTACCCGATAATAAATCCTCACGTTCTATAAATACAAAATTGTTAGTTAATGTAAGTGGGATGGTAATATAAATGATGGATAATAAACTAAAAGCAATGTTGTGCATAGGTTTTTTGTGGAAACGATAAAGTTCGCCAACAAAAAGAAAGAAAATGAGCGGAATAATAATAATGCTAAGCCAAATGGGAGCAATTATTTTTAATGAGATAAAAAAATAAAGTGAAAATATAGCAAGACTTATAAGTAGAACGTAAAAGTATGGTATATGTATTTGGTATTTTCGAGCCATCAAATAAAATTCATAGAGGGCAAGTGACATTACAATGGAAATAAAGAGAAAATACGTAATGCTTCCAATGTAAAGCATTCCAATAGTAACAATAAGAAAAAGTAATCCGCTAAGTGTTCGTTGTATTAAATTATTCCAATTCAACATCGATGCCTTTTAATAATTGTTTTGCTTCGCCAATGGATTCAACGGGGACGTAAACTTCGTATTCGCCAATTAAAAACGTACTGTCTTTTTTATTTATAACAGTGAATGGAATATTACTTTGCTGTAATTCACTTTTAACTTTTTCAAGTTTAATTTCGTCTGTACACTCAAATAAGAGTGCCCATTGATCGCTATGTTTGTTCATAAGAATTTGTATTATTAGTAGTTTCTAAAGAATTATTCGAAGAATTATTTTCAGATGAATCTTTTTGGAATGGTCGCTTCCCGAATATTGATTCAACATCTTCTGTAAAGATAACTTCACGTTCAAGAAGTAATTGAGCTAGTTTTTTTAAACCATCAATGTGTTCAGTTAGTATTAATTTTGCACGATGATATTGCTCGTCAATAATTGATTTTACTTCATTATCAATAAGCTCAGCAGTTTTTTCGCTATAGGGTTTCGAAAACATAAAATCGGTTTGACCTGTGCTGTCGAAAAAGCTCACATTGCCAAATTTTTCGCTCATACCTAAAAAAGCAACCATGGCATATACTTGTTTCGAAACACGCTCCAAGTCATTTAATGCACCGGTAGAAACTTTATTAAAAATAATTTCTTCGGCAGCACGTCCGCCAAGTACGGAACATATTTCGTCGAGTATTTGCTCTTTGGTTGATATTTGACGCTCTTCGGGCAAGTACCATGCAGCTCCTAAACTTTTGCCACGAGGAATAATAGTAACTTTTAAGAGTGGATTGGCATGTTCGCAAAACCAACTTACAGTTGCGTGGCCGGCTTCGTGAAATGCAATGATACGTTTTTCTTCGGGTGTTATCATTTTGTTTTTGCGTTCCAGTCCTCCGATAATTCGATCGATGGCGTCGAGAAAATCTTGTTTTTCGACCATCTTTTTGCCTTTACGTGCTGCAATGAGGGCTGCTTCATTGCATATATTGGCAATATCGGCTCCGCTAAAGCCGGGAGTTTGTTTGGCAAGAAACGAAATATCTAAGCTGGGATCGTATTTAAGTGGACGCAAATGAACTTTAAATATCTCTTCACGTTCTTTAAGCTCGGGAAGTTCAACATGTATCTGACGGTCGAAGCGACCAGCACGAACCAATGCTTTATCGAGCATGTCGGCTCTGTTTGTGGCAGCTAAAATGATCACCCCCGAATTGCTATCAAAACCGTCCATTTCAGTCAGTAGTTGGTTTAATGTATTTTCGCGTTCGTCGTTTGCTCCAAAATTTGGGTTTCTGCCTCTGGCTCTTCCTACAGCATCAATTTCGTCAATAAAAACAATACACGGGGCTTTTTCTTTAGCTTGTCTAAACAAGTCTCGAACTCTTGAAGCACCAACACCGACAAACATTTCGACAAAATCCGAACCACTGATAGAGAAAAACGGTACATTAGCTTCGCCGGCAACAGCTTTTGCCAATAACGTTTTACCTGTTCCCGGAGGACCGATAAGTAATGCACCTTTCGGAATTTTTCCTCCTAACTCAGTATATTTTTTTGGATTTTTTAAAAACTCTACAATTTCTTGAAGTTCAATTTTTGCTTCGTCTAAACCAGCTACATCATTAAAATTAACATTAATTCGCGATTCTTTATCAAACAGCTTTGCTTTTGATTTTCCAATATTAAAAATTTGATTACCGCCAGAACCTCCGCCAGCCATTCGACGAAAAATAAATATCCATATAGCAATTAAAATGATAAACGGTAATAACCATGATAAAATGTCGCCCCATACATCTTTTCGAACTTCAGTTTTAATAATAACCCGTTTATCGGGAGGAAAATCGGCTTGTATTTTATCTAAATTTTCCTGAAAAGCATCTATGGAAAGTATTGTTAAGTAAAACTGTGGGAAATTATATGTAAGGCCTTTATCTACAATGTATTTATATTTTACTTGTTGTAAGGCATCTTTTTTTAAATATATTTCGGCAATTTCTTTATTGACAATTACAATTTTTTCGACTTCATTATCAGAAATCATTGTTTTTAACCGATAGAAATCTATTTCTTCGGGTTTTGGAGTAAAATCGTAAAATTGTAAAAATATAAAACCTATGAAAATGATAAAGTAAATCCAGTAAATATTAAACTTGGGTTTTGGAAATTTTGCTCCGCTTTTTTCTTCCATAAATTATACTACATTAGGCTTTGTTATGATGGCATCGGACCATAGTTTTTCTAATTCGTAATAATCGCGTGCTTGTTGTTGCATAACATGTACAACTACATGAATGTAATCGAGGATTACCCAATATGCATTATTTAACCCTTCGACAGCATAAGGCTTTTCTCCGCAAAGTTCTTTAACTTTTTGTTCTATATGATTGGCTATAGTTTCTACTTGAATGGCTGTAGAAGCACTGCATACGATAAAATAGTCGCAAACACGGCTTTCAAAGCTCGATAAATCTATAATAACAATATTTTCGGCTTTTTTTTCGTCTGCAGCATCTATAATAATGTCGTTTAAAGTTTTAGTTTTTGAATTAATTTTTTTTGCCATATTACAAATTGAAATGCAAAGGTAGTAAAAAATAAGCTTTTTTTAAAAAAATTGATTTTTAGCAGTGAAAGAAACAAAATATTACCATACCTTTACCAAAAGTTTAAAAAGCATAGCAAAAACTCGTAATTATTTTAATATCAAAATATTAAAGAAATGAGCAAGCAAAAAAACACCATCGAATTAGATAGTGCTGTAGTAAAGTTTGTAGGCGATTCGGGTGATGGCATGCAATTAACCGGAACCCTTTTTGCCGATACTTGTGCTTATGATGGAAATGATTTGACAACATTTCCCGACTATCCTGCCGAAATTCGACCACCTGCCAATACTATCGCAGGAGTTTCAGGATTTCAGGTTTATTTTGGAAGTAAGAAAATACTTAGCTTTGGCGAAAAGCTGGATGTATTGGTATGTTTAAACCCAGCATCGCTTAAAGCTAACCTTAAATGGACGAAAAAAGACACCGTAATCATTGTAGATAGCGACGAATTCAACGAACAAACTCTTGAAAAATGTGGATATTCAACCAATCCGCTTACCGACGAAAGCCTAAAAGGTCGTAAAATCATTCAAGTTCCAGTTACAACATTAATAAAAAATAAAATTGCCGAATTAAATCTGAATGTTGATAATAAAACGGCTCTTCGTAGTCGCAACATGTTAGTGTTGGGTTTAACACTACGATTGTTCAACAAGAAAACAAATTACGTAGAAAATTATTTATCCGAAAAATTCGCATCAAAGCAAATAATTGCAGATGTTAATAAAATTATATTGAATTTAGGGTACGAGTATTACAATCAACTCCCCGAAACACAAAAATTTTCATTTTTTGTTCCTCCTGCTAAACTTGAAAAAGGAAAGTATAAAAATGTGAATGGCAATACAGCCACAGCATGGGGTTTGCTTGCAGCAGCCGAAAGAGCTCATTTAAACTTATTTTTAGGATCGTATCCGATTACTCCTGCAACCGAAATTTTAGTAGAGTTGGCAAAACACAAATCGTTAGGAGCAAGAGTCTTTCAGGCTGAAGATGAAATAGCAGGCATTTGTTCGGCTATAGGAGCGAGTTTTGCAGGTGCTCTTGCTGCTACAACAACATCCGGGCCCGGGCTATCATTAAAAAGCGAAGCTATGGGCTTGGCCGTAATGACAGAGCTGCCTTTGGTTATTGTAAACGTGCAACGTGGAGGGCCATCAACTGGATTACCAACAAAATCGGAACAAGCCGATTTACTGCAAGCTTTGTGGGGAAGAAATGGCGAAGCTCCTATGATTGTTATGGCGGCTGATTCACCTGCCGACTGCTTTTATTCAGCATTTTGGGCGGCAAAATTAAGTGTTGAACACATGACGCCATGCGTTTTGCTTACCGATGGTTCATTAGGAAATGGTTCGGAACTATTTAAAATTCCCGATGTTAATACTATGCCCGAAATAAAACCACCATTTGCCAAACCAAATACCGATTACAAGCCTTATGCTCGTAATCCCGAAACATTAGCCCGATACTGGGCAATTCCCGGAACCGAAGGTTTAAGACATAGAATTGGCGGATTGGAAAAAGAAAACATTACAGGAATTGTAACAACAGATCCCGACAATCATGAACTCATGGTGAAACTAAGAGCCGAGAAGGTTCAACGAATAGCCAATTACATACCCGAACAAGATGTTTTTGGAGAACCCGAAGGCGATTTATTAGTAGTAAGCTGGGGAGGAACCAAAGGCGTTATTCGCGAGTCGGTAATAGAAATGCAAAAAGAAGGCAGAAAAGTAAGCCACGCTCATTTTAAATACATTATGCCATTACCAAAAAATACAGAACAAATATTTTCCAAATTCAAGAAGATTATTGTATGCGAACTAAATAATGGTCAGTTTGTTGTTTATTTACGGGCAGTATTACCCCAGTTCAAATACTATCAGGCAAACAAAATACAATCGTTGCCTTTCTTTATGGACGAATTAAAAGAAAAATATTATAAACTATTGGAGGAATAAAATATGTCGCCAATAATAAATAGTATAGAACGCTCTAATGTAGAGCTTACAAAAGAAGATTTTGTTAGTGGTTTACCCGTAAAGTGGTGCCCCGGCTGTGGAGCACATGCCATATTAACGGCAGTAGAAAACGTATTCCCTAAAATTGGATATAAAAAAGAAAATTTTGTTATAGTATCTGGTATTGGCTGTTCTTCGCGTTTCCCGTATTATGTTAATACTTATGGATTTCATGGAATTCATGGTAGAGCCAATGCAATAGCCACGGGTGTAAAAGTAGCCAATCCAAAGTTAAGCGTGTGGATTGCAACTGGCGATGGCGATTCAATGGCTATCGGTGGAAATCATTTTATTCATATTATTCGACGCAATGTTGATGTCAATATTTTATTGTTCAACAACATGATATATGGCTTAACTAAAGGACAATATTCGCCAACAACACCCATGGGAGCTATTACCAAAACATCTCCTTATGGTACCATCGAACATCCATTTAATACAGGAGAGCTTGTTTTAGGTGCGCAAGGAACTTTTTTTGCCCGAGTCCCCGATAATAATGTAAAGTTAATGACGGAGGTAATGTTCGAAGCCGCTAAACACGATGGTACGTCGGTAATAGAAATATTGCAAAACTGTATCATATTTAATGATAAAGTACATGCTCACGTAACATCAAAAGAAGCAAAAGACGAAAACCAACTTATTTTGAAAAATGGCGAACCAATGATTTTTGGTGCAAAGAAAAATAAAGGCATCCGCCTGAAAGGAACTCGCTTAGAAGTTGTAACAATTGGAGAAAACGGAATAACAGAAGACGATATTCTTGTTCACGATCAGTATCAACAAGATCCGGGCATACATTTGATGTTAGCAAAAATGGCTCCCCCTCACTTCCCTGTAGCTATGGGCGTAATTCGTTCTGCAATGTACCCAACATACGACGACTTGGTAGAAATGCAAATAGAACAAGCAAAAAAGACCAGCAAAATACGCACAGTAAACGATTTGCTCAATAGTGGAGAAGTGTTTGAAGTAAAATAATAGTCCATTTATTGGGCTGGTTGGGACAATTTAAAGAATAGTCAAAATAAGTTTATTAGTAGGTAAAAATTTGCTTAATAGCAGGTGTGCATACTCACGTGCCGAACATTTTGATTTCATTATATATTCAAACTTGTAATGCATTGAGCAAACACGCTGTTATGAGTATGCTGTTTTTATCAATATTTCTGCTAATAATTGTATTGCTGTTTCTTTATGTAAAACTTGGTTGTCATTACCGCATTTTGGTGAATATATACATGCAGGGCAGCCATCATTACAATTGCAATTTTTAATTAATTCATAAGTCATTTGTAGTAAATCTTCAGCAAGATCGAACCCTTTTTTAGTTAAACCAATGCCACCTTCAATCCCTTCATATACAAAAATAGTTGCTTTTGTAGTTTGAGGGTGTAAAGAATATGAAACACCTCCCAAATCCCAACGGTCACACATTACTTTTAATGGCATAATTCCTATCATTGCATGCTCAATTCCATGAATACCACCCTCTAACGAAAGATGTTCTTGACTCTTTATTTTTTCTTTTATGTTATTGGAAATTGAATACCATAATGCTTGTGTATTATACTCC
>JAOADU010000082.1 GCA_026417155.1 Bacteroidales bacterium
AGGAATAATAATTTTTGGTAAATGAAGCAGCAAAGCATTATTAATAACTTCCTAAACAGAAAAACTTATTCACTTATTTTTCTAAAGAAAAGATTGTTAAACATTGAAGAAAATAAATCATAGCCTAGACTTTTTAAAAAAATAAACTCATCGCTATCAAGAATTTCTAAAAAATTATAAACAGCAACTTCAATCAGGATAACTTCAGGAAGTTTGATTAAATGGGGCAGTGTTTTTATTGCATTCAACGATTCACCTTCAATATCTACAGATAACAAATCAAAAGTAGAACAACTTGTTAAATAAGAGTTTAGAATTTTATCTAATGGCTTAGTAATAATTTTTTCTGTATGTTTCAGATTCTCTATTTTTAATTTTTCTTTAGATAAATGATTAAAAACATGTTCATTATAATGGTGATAATAACATTCCTCTTCTTTATTAGAAACAAATTCGTTGATAACTATATCGTTAGGTCTAAAAATTTTATATAGCTTATTAAACGATTTATTTCCTTCAATAAGTATTCCTCGCCAACCTCTTCTGTAAAAAAAGTAAGTGTTATTTAAAATAATAGGATGGTTAGCACCAACGTCTACATAAAAGCCCTTTTTTTTGCCTTGAAAATATTTGTTGAGTAGTAAATCTTCTCCATTTTGAGAAAAGCTTCTATAAGACTTTGAAAAAAAATATTTAATTATTTCTAAATTCATGTTCATTGAAAAACCTACATAATTGTAATACAAATGGATAGTTAATTAAAAATGTAATCTAAAATTTTTCTCATGAAAAAAGGTGAATAAATGTATATTTTTCTAAACAAGTATTCTTTTTTGCTTTCTATTTTTCTTCTTGAAAAATCATATTCAATTTTTTCTTTCGATGCAAGTTTTATGGCTTCTCTCATCCATACTCCTTTAGTTAATCCACTACATAAATACATAAACGGACCATGTACATATTTTAATTTAGGATTTCCATAATAATATATGGTTTTTAATTCTGTTTGTTTAATATATTTATTCATCTTTTCTTCAAACTGCCATGGGTTCATATTTTCAGTTAATAGAGAAATAAGAGGTTGCTTTTTCCAAATACCAACTTGTAAAGAGATTCTATATGAAGCTAATTCTGAAATTTCGCCAATTTTAAGATGACTATCTATGACTTTGTAATTAAACCAATTTTTGTTATACTTTTTTGGGAAAGCTGCTAGTTGAAAAAAAATATAGTTATGATTTTCGAAAAAATTTAATAATTCTTGAAGTAATGGCAAATCTGTATAATTAACGAGAAAATAATCGTCTAAAAAGAGAATAATATTTTCTTCGGGTATTTGTAAAAGACATTCTTTAAGTTCATCTGACCAACAGGTTACTTTATTTGCAAGAATGGTTTCTATTTCATTAGCTTTATATTTAATAAAGTTAGTACATAAATATGTTTTATATGGATTATTAGGAAAATATTTGTTAAACAAGGTAAAAAATAAATCCCACAAATCTTGATTTTTGTCGCACGATGAAACAACGATAGCAGTATTATTATTCATGATGATAGTATAAATTAAACCTGCAATAATACAGACACGAAAGCCTTTTATTTATATGTTCGAGAATTAAGTATTAAATGATATTTTTTTTATAGCTTTATTGTAATCTGCTAAAGTCATTATCTTTACCAATTCATCGAATGATGTTTCGTGTTTCCAACCCAACAATTGTTTTGCTTTTTCGGGATTGCCAATTAATAAATCAACTTCGGTTGGTCGATAATACTGTGGACTGACTTCAACAACGATTTGTCCTTTTTTGATTCCTCTTGTAATGAAGTTTTTATCTACAATAGAATGCACTATAGCTTTTTCGTTTTCTTTTTTTCCTTGCCATTCAATGGTAACTCCAAGAATTTCGAACGATTTTTCAACAAATTCTCTAACGCTGTGTGTTTCGCCTGTTGCAAGAATAAAATCTTCGGGTGTTGGGTGTTGTAGTATCATCCACATACCTTCGCAATATTCAGGTGCATAGCCCCAATCGCGTTTTGCATCGAGGTTGCCTAATACTAGCTTATCTTGTAAACCTAAAGCAATATGTGCAACAGCTCGTGTGATTTTCCGTGTAACAAAAGTTTCTCCTCTGCGTGGACTTTCGTGATTAAATAATATCCCGTTGCATGCAAATAAATGGTATGCTTCTCTATAATTTACAATAATCCAATATGCATATAATTTGGCAACACCATACGGTGATCGAGGATAAAAAGGTGTTTTTTCTGTTTGAGGAACTTCTTGTACTTTCCCAAACAACTCGCTAGTCGAGGCTTGATAAAATTTTGTTTTGATACCAGTTTCTCGAATCGCATCTAAAAAACGGAGTGTTCCTAACGCATCAACTTGAGCAGTATAATCAGGCAAGTCGAAAGAAACTTTAACATGACTTTGAGCAGCAAGATTATAAATCTCATCGGGGTTTACTTTTTCTAAAATTCTATGCAAGCTAGAAGTATCAACAAGATCGCCATAGTGAAGGAATAGTTTTTTATTTAATATTTCTGGATCATTGTACAGATGATCAATTCGACCAGTGTTGAAAGAACTACTTCGACGAATAATACCATGAACTTCATATCCTTTTTTGATCAAAATTTCGGCTAAGTAACTTCCATCTTGACCAGTTATTCCAGTTATTAATGCTTTTTTCATACTGTGTAAAAACTATAATATTAAACTCTTTACATATTTTGCTATAGCTAAGCAACAGGTTAAGCCAGGCGATTCGATACCAATTAAGTTGATGAAATTTTCATATCCTTTTTCGTATTCGTTTTTTATTATGAAATCACGAATGGAGTCGCCGGGTTTTTGAAGTTTAGGTCTTATGCCAGCTTGTTCGGGTTCTATGTCATTGAAATCAATAAAAGGCAAAAAATGTGATACTGATTCATAAAATTCGTTGCGATGATTAATGTTAACGCTGTAGTCAATGTGTTTATTAGGTAAAAAAATTGCGTTGGGACCTAATCGCAATCGACCTTGAATATTGAGGGTAGCATGTACGCCAAGACTAACATGCTGTGGTGTTGGTACTGGATATATTAAATGACGAATGTATTTATGCTTGCCATTATGAACAGAAAAATATTCTCCTTTCCAAAAGTGAAGTTCGTAATGTGGTTCGAATGTTCCGGATATATGAGCTATTTGGTCAGAAAACAGTCCTGCTGAATTGATGACAACACGAGCGGAGAACTGAAAAATTTGCTGTTCGCATTGAATAGAAACTATGTAGCCCGAATTATGTTTTTGGATTGCGACTACTTCGTTACGATACACAAAATTTACTCCATTGTTAATAGCATCGGTTTCGAGCTGTTTCATTAATGCTGTAGTGTCAATAATTCCGGTTGATGGTGAATATAATGCAAGTGTAGCTTGTATATGAGGTTCTTTATTGTGTATTTCAGCTGCCGAAAGTATTGATAGATCGCTGACACCATTGTTTATTCCTTGTTCGTATAATTTTATTACAGTTGTCTCTTCATATTGGTTTGTTGCAACAATAAGTTTTCCTATTTTTTTATGAGGAATATGGTTTGCTTGGCAATAGTTGTATAATTCTTGTTTCCCTTCGACACAAAGTTTAGCTTTCAATGAGCCGTAAGGATAATAAATTCCGGAATGTATAACCTCGCTATTTCGGCTCGAAGTCTCTTGTCCGAATGTATGATTCTTTTCAATTACATAAATATCAGAATAATGAAAAGAAAGCTCTCTTGCTATAGCTAACCCAACAACACCTGCTCCAATTATTACGATGTTTGTGTCCACTTAAAACAACCTTATGAAGTTTTTGTTTTTTTGTGTGCAATATATTCTAATAAACCAACCACTATTATACCAATAAGAATGAATACGATGGCTATAATCGTTTGCATATTCATATTTTCGGGCAACATCCAATGATATTTTTCTACAATTTTATCTCCACTTCGTGAGAGAATAAACTCGCCTGTTGAGCTTATTTTGTAAACTACTTCTTTCCATGGCCAGATAATAAGTAACGAACCCATCATGAAGCCAGATAAAATAGATATAACCTGATCGGGATATTTTTTAAATAACCATGATAAAATGTGCGATAATGCTAGCATTCCTATAGCTGCACCCAAAATAACAGGAAACAGAATGTTAATGTTCATTTCATTGATAGATTGTATCATAATGAGCTCGTAATTGCCCATAAGAACTAAAACAAAAGAACCGCTAATTCCGGGCAGTATCATACTGGCAGCAGCAATTATACCACAAATGAATAAGTACCATAATTGACGATTTTCGCTGGCGGGCGTCATTAAGGCAATGCTAATGGCAATGGCTGTACCTAATAAGAAAATAAATATGTTTAATATAGTAAGCTGTTTAACTGTCTTTACCACAAAATATACCGAAGCTAATACTAATCCAAAAAAGAATGCCCAGATGTACACAGGATAATGTGCAAATAAATATTCAAATAGTCGGGCAATAGAAATTATTGCGATGATAACTCCCAGACCAACCCATAGGGCAAAAGTAAAATCAACATATTGTGCCCATTCTTTAAATTTTCCTCTCAGTAACAACTGAACGGAACGAATGCTTATGGTGTGCTTGATAACATCGAGCAGTCTTTCAAGTATTCCAGTAATTAATGCAATAGTACCTCCCGATACACCAGGTATTACGTTAGCTATTCCGATTAAAATTCCCTTTAAAAAATGGATAATGTTATTTTTCATGAATGTAATGGATTTGTATTCTATTCAATATCTTCCCATCTTAGTGGTGTCCCTCGTTTCAGATTTTTGTTTGCTTTTTTTCCAAGTATTTGGTAATAATGTTTTGGTGATATACCATAACCCGGACGAATACTGCGAATATTTAGCTCAGTAAAATGCTCGCCAGCGACAATATCCTGAACAACAAATAACGAACGTGCTAGTTTTTTATTGGTTAATGCTTCGTTATCAAGTTCATACGAAACAGTTCCTAAAGCTTTTTCTGCTTCACGAACAGATTTTACCATTGTTGCAAATTCTTCTTTGCAGAGCGAAAAAGCCGCATCGGGACCACCCATGCTTTTATCGAGAATGAAATGTTTTTCTATAATTTTGGCACCTAAAGCAACAGATACTATGGGAACAGTTATCCCTAATGTATGATCGCTTAGTCCTACTTCACAATGGAAGCGGTTTCGCATATCGGGTATTGTGAGCAAATTGGCTTTTTCTATAGGAGCAGGATACGAAGATGTACATTTTAATAAAGCAATTTGTTGAAGATTGTTTTTACGGCAGGCTTCAATAGCATCGGCAATATCTTGTGCATTGGCCAGTCCTGTTGAAAGGATGATGGGTTTACCCGTTTTAGCAACTTTTTCTATAAGCGGAATGTCAAAAATTTCGAATGATGCTATTTTGTATGCCGGTGGATTAAATTGTTCTAAAAAATCAACAGCTGTAAAATCGAAAGGTGTTGAAAAACAATCAATTCCAACTTTTTTTGCTTCAACGAAAAGTGCTTCATGCCATTCCCATGGTGTATAAGCTTGTTTATAGAGTTCGTAGAGAGTTTGTCCGTCCCATATCGTTCCCTGGTTGATGCGAAAGTATTCATTGTTGCAGTTGATGGTTATGGTATCGGGAGTATATGTTTGTAGTTTTATGGCATCGGCACCTGCTTCTTTTGCTGCGCGAACCGATTCTAAGGCAATATCTATATTATGATTGTGATTGGCTGATAACTCGGCAATAATGTAAACTCTATTTAAGGGAAACTTAAGCATAATTTTTAACAAACAGTTTAGTATTTTGTATGTCAGACGAAATTTCTGTAAACATTAATTTTTGAAATATATTTATCGAAGCAATATTATGTTCTACAACGTAGGCAAAGAATTTTTTTTCTTTTGTATATTCGATACCTTTATTTACAATTAATTTTCCAAGACCATTGTTTCGGAAGAGTTCATCGATTAAAAAACTAATCAACCAGCCGTCGCGAAACCGATCGAAACGAATTTGTCCCAGTGGGAAGCGTTCCATTAAGATTAAATAAGTTGAATTACTGTCCAACAGTTTTTTTTCGAACCATTGTAAATGCGATTCAAAACTAAATAGTTCTTTATTAATAGAGTTATTTCTTACGATTGGGTCTATGGCCCATTTGTATGTAAGTAAGGCGTCTTCGATGTTTGCACGTCGAAAATGAAGTTTTGCAAATTCAATCATGAAGTAAAAAATTTACTAATTCGTTTAATTTAGAAGAAATTTTTTCTGAAAAAGCCACATCGGGGCTTGTAAGTGAAAATAATTGTGTTATGCTTTGTTGAAGAGTATTGGGGTGAAAATTAAAAAAATTTGCACCTTTAAATTTGTTTGTTATAGTTTGGTAAAAGGCGAATTGATTGTCGGTATAATAACCATAACCGCAAATTACTTGACGTTTCAAAGCTTCCATTAAAGTGTTGCTGGCAGGAAAAACGCCATATTTACACTCATCCATTAATTTTGCTACTTCATGGGGTTCTAAATTACAGTGCGTACGAATAAGTCCTAATGCAGCGTATTTTAGAAACTCATTTATTTGATATGTTGAATAAGAAAGTGTGTATAATACATGAATTGGTTGATGAATCTTTATTTTTAGTAATTCGTTAATGATTGATAATGTGAGGTTGCTGGGATCGCTGCCTCCCATTGAAATTAAAATCCCTTCTCTTGCGTTATGCTTTAATTCTGAAAGAAATGCTTTCCGTAACAATGCATACTCAACACCAAAGAAAAATGGGATATTTGTGTTTTTATTTTGTTTATTTTCTATGGATGTGTTAACAATTGCATCAACGTTTTGCACATCTTGTTTAAAATCGGTAATTAAAATTAACTTTTTACAAAGAGCTTTTATTTGCCTAAAATGAAAATCGTTTAGTTCGTAACTGTCAATAACTACTATATCTTGACTTTGAATAAAATGATACCACTCAGTAGGATTCAAGTCATCGACATAAAAGATTTCTATTTGATTGTTTGTTAGTTTTTTTGCTAAATGAATGTTTAGATCGCCCTTTATGTAAAAGACAATAGTTGCTGTAAAACCGAGCAATTGTTGTGCTAAAGCATAACATCTTGATAAATGCCCTAAACCTACGGTGGAACCAGCGTCTAATCTAAATAATATTTTTTTTCCCATGTAATAGCAGGTATTTCATTTCGGCTATTTGCCAATCTTCGGGTGTATCGATGTCTTGCGCTTCTAATTCTGATAAAATGATAGCTCCGGTATTACTCATGAAAAATTGCTTTTGTTCTTTAAAAGCAGTTGTTCGTAACCAGTAAAATTGCCCGCTATCGTGGTAGGCGGGTTCTAAATCTTGCGAGCGTTTTCGAAGGTTTTCAGGATAAAACATAGATATTTTTTCATTATTCAATCGAAACGCCCGTTGTATAGGATAGGAAAAACGAATTACGGGTATTACGGCATCGTATGATTGCTGTATTAGCTTTTGGTATGCCGAAATAATATGATTTTTATTTAAAAGTGGAGCTGTAGCTAAAATGCAGCAAATGTAATCAAAAGTATTTCCATGTTCTGCGTAATTATTTATTACTTCTTCAACAACGTCGCTTAAAGTGGCATAATCGTTTGCTGTTTGCTGACTTCTGAAAAAGGGCACACGAGCACCATATTGTTGAGCTATGGAGGCAGTTATTTCATCGTCGGTCGAGACCATAATTTCATCGAATAAATTTGATTGAATGGCAGCTTCAATGGAATAGGCAATGATAGGCTTTCCCAAAAAATCTTTAATATTTTTATGTGGAATACGCTTGCTGCCAGCACGTGCAGGAATAATAGCTAAATTATGAGCCATATTTTTTTAGAAAATCTTGATACGTTATGTGTAATCCTTCTTTTAAAGGAATTTTATGTTTCCAACCGAGAGAATTTAATTTAGTAGAATCTACCAATTTGCGGGGTGTTCCGTCGGGTTTTGTGTTATCGAAAACGACATTTCCTTTATAACCTACTACGTTTTGAATAAGGGTAGCCAATTCTTTAATGGTAACTTCTTCACCACTGCCTACATTTATCCATCCATAATCATTGTAATGATGCATAAGAAAAATACAAGCTTCGGCTAAATCGTCGGCAAAAAGAAATTCGCGTTTGGGAGTTCCCGAACCCCAGACAATTACTTCTGGTATGTTTTTTATCTTGGCTTCATGAAATCGTCGAATTAAAGCGGGTATTACATGCGAATGTTCTGGATGGTAATTATCATTGATTCCATAAAGATTGGTTGGCATAGCACTGATAAAATTACAACCATACTGAAATCGGTAAGTATCGCATAATTTTAATCCTGCAATTTTTGCTATAGCATATCCTTCATTGGTTGCTTCAAGTTCGCCTGTAAGCAAGTATTCTTCTTTTATGGGTTGAGGTGCAAACTTTGGATATATACAAGAAGAACCTAAGAACAATAACTTTTTTACGTTATGTAAATATGAAGCATGAATTACATTAGATGCGATCATTAAATTTTCATAAAGGAATTGAGCTTTGTAGGTATTGTTTGCCAAAATTCCGCCAACTTTGGCTGCAGCAACAAATACAAATTCTGGTTTTTCCTTTTCGAAAAAATCAAATGTAGCTTTTTGGTTAGTTAAATCTAATTCTTTATGAGTAGCTGTAAGAATGTTACGGTAACCTTCGTTTGTTAGTTTTCGAAATATGGCACTTCCTACCATTCCAGTATGACCAGCAACATAAATTTTAGAATCTTTATTTATCATTTTATTTTATTTAATGCTCCGCCCTTTCAGTTACAGAGATGTAACCTACAAATGAGATATAAGTATTTAGTAATGAAGCTCTTGTAAGTGTTTAGAGTATGATGAGCGATTGATAATAGTATATGCTTCTGGATGGCTTCATTACATAATACAAATTTGAGAAAAATTCTTCTATTAACTATTGACTTTAAAAATAATTAAGAGGTTTCCTTAAAACTAAATTTCTATGCCAATAATGGTAATATCATCGGTTTGTGTTGAATCTCCTTTCCAATTAGCATGTTCGCGAAGCAAAGTTTTTTTAGCAACCATTAATGGTTCGTAAGAGAGAGATTGTATAACTTCAATAAAGCGATTTTTTCCATAGCGTTTTTTTTCAGAATGATTGTATTCATCGTAAATACCATCAGTACTTAAAAATATTTTACACGATGTATTAAATGAATAATTAATTTTTTTAAATGAAAAAGATATTGGATTATTTAAACCTATACATTGACCAACACTTTGTATATCGGGTTCAAATATTACTAATTGCTTGTCGATGAATAAAAATACTTCCTGATTGGTAGAGCTAATACTTACAATCTTATTTTCAGTATCATATCGTAATAAAGATATTTCTGTACTTTCTGTAATATCTGCAGAACGTTGAGTTTGAAATTCATATAGTTTATAATGTAATTGAGATAGTAGTTCGTCTGTTTCCCAATTGTCTTTTGAAGATAGAAATTGCATGATAAATGAAGTAGCAACGAAACTCATCATTGCACCCGGTATGCCATGACCAGCACAATCGCCAACTATCAGATAATAATATTTTTCGGTATTTTTAAATAGGTAAAAGTCACCACTTAAATGCTCTTTAGGAAGATAAAGAATAAAGCAATCAGTAAAATATTTTTTTAGGTCTTGTTCGTTAATTAAAAACGATTCTTGAATGTTTTTGGTATAACGAATGCTTTGTTCGATTAATTCATTTTTTCTAATTAATTCTTTATGAATTTGTTCGATTCTATTTTTCTGATTGGTAATAATATTGTTTTGTTTTCTTGTAACAATAAGTCGTTTGTAAATTTGATAAATAACGATAAACGAAAGTGTTAATAAAACAATACTGAATATAATAATTAATTTGCGTTGATTGTTTAGCCAGTTTCTTTCTTTTTCTAAGTAAATTATTTTTTCTTGTTGTTGTTTTGTTTGAAATTGTTTATCTAGTTTTGACAGGTAATTTATTTTTTCAATATTTAGCAAAGAATCTTTGAGCATTTTTTCTAATTCCAAGTAGTGGAGTGCATCTTTATAATTTCCAAGTAATTTATTTACAGTATATAGTTGAGAAAATATATGTGTGGAGTAAGAATCATAACCATAGTTTTTGCAAATATCGTAGGCTTTAAGAATTTTTTGTTTTGCTTGGTTTAAGTACTTGAAGTTTTGATTTGCTGAGAGTGTTGCTTCTTGGGCAACCAAGATATCGAAATCGCTTGAATTGATTAAATAAAATAACTGTATATCTTTTTCATCAGGATGCTTTTGGATATAATTTTTAATGATTTCATATTTTTTTTGTGCTGAAGAAAATTCTTTAAAGTCGGAATGTAAAGTGGCTTCATTTAAAATGGTTTCTATTACACCTTTTTCGTTGGAATATAAACTATCAATTTTTAAAGATAACGAAGAATAATACAGTGCTTTATTTTTGTAATAATTAGCAGAATCGATATTATTTTCTAAATATTTTAAGGCATATTCAGAATAAATCATGGACAAATTGCCGTAAACAAAAGCCTTACCCTTAATATCATTGTTTTTTTCTTTGATAGATAATGATTCAAATAATAATTTTTCTGCGTCTTTATAATTTTTAAGTTCTATTTGAATGAGGGAAAAATTATTTAATACTTTCGACAATCCAATGGTATCGTTAATTTTTTTAAAGAGAGTATATGAAAGTTGATAAAAAGTTAATGCCTTTTCAAAATCGAAATTACTATAAAAACAATTTCCAATAGATAAAAACAATTTTGCTAACTTGCTGTATTCTTTTTGTTTAAGTAAATCATGGATAACTTCTTTTAAAAAAGTAATATGTTGAGGTGAACGAAAAAAATCGTTGTATGAAATCAAACAGGATATTACCATTAATTTAAGCGTGGTGTTTTGTTTTACAAAAGGCAATAGTGTATTAATTGTTTGAGCAAATATTTCGGGTTTTCCTTTTTCAACAAAGTATTTATTAATATATTCAATGGATGAAACGAAATAATTTTCACATTTGCCTGTTTTTATGAAATATGGTAAGGAATAATGAAGCAGTTGAATATAGTAGTTAATACTGCTGTCAGTATTATTGCATTTTTTGAGTGAATCTGCCTTTTTAAATATATTGGTAATTAATAAAGTATCGGAATGATGAGTAGTTTTGGTAGTAACAATGTTGTTACACGAAAAAATAAAAATTAAAAAATACAATATTACAACTATTCGAAACAAGGAGCATTTGTTTTGGTAATAAGCAAAAATATATAAATATTTAACACAACGATAAAGATTTTTATAATACTTTTAAATAATGTTTGGGAATATGAATTAAAAGAGAACCGGGCAAATGGCTGATTTTAAACAAAACATTATATTTTCCATTAAGTTTAACTATTTCTCCCTCGTAACCTGTAAACATTCCCCGATCGACACGCACTTTTTGACCAACTACAAAGTTTTGCGATTCAACGACATCGATTTTATACTTCGAATTGCATGCTTTTTTTAAAAATTCAATTTCATGCTCATGTATTGTTGCAGGTTTTCCATCAAACCATACATATTTTACAACGCCTTCAATAGTTAATGGGAGTTGGTAATCTTTAGCATTAACTTTTACAAAACAATATGACCTAAAAAGTGGTTCTTCGACCATTTTTTTACGGTCCTTCCATTGTCGTATGGTCTTCTGTAAAGGCAAGTAGGTCTCAATTCCTTTTTCAATAAGTAAAGTGTAAACTTTTTTTTCAAAGCGCGAACGTGTATATAAAACATGCCATTTTTTTTCTGACATATAAGAAAAATTTTTCAAAATCAAAAATAGCACATTCTTTATAAACAACATACATAACACATAAATTTTCTATTTAAAATTTAATACTTACATTTGCCAAAAAATTAACTATGAAAGCTTATGTTTTTCCAGGTCAAGGGGCTCAATATCCCGGAATGGGTAAAGATTTATACGAACAAAGCCCTATAGCTCGTCAAATGTTTGAAAATGCCAATAGCATATTAGGATTTAATATTACCGAAATTATGTTTAATGGCACAGAAGAAGAACTTAAACAAACCAAAGTTACCCAGCCAGCAATATTTTTACATTCGGTAATTTTAGCAACAATTATGGGTGACAATTTTAAACCCGATATGGTTGCCGGACATTCATTGGGTGAATTTTCGGCGTTAGTAGCTGCTCAAGCAATGAGTTTTGAAGATGGGTTGCGGTTAGTTTCGGCAAGAGCAATGGCTATGCAAAAAGCTTGCGATAAAGAACCATCAACTATGGCAGCTATTTTAGGAATTGATGATAAGATTGTTGAAGAAGTCTGTGCTTCTATTCAGGAAATTGTGGTTCCGGCTAACTACAATAGTCCCGGACAGTTAGTAATTTCAGGATCTATTGCAGGGATAGATAAAGCAATAGAAGAATTACAAAAAAGAGGAGCAAAACGAGCAATAAAATTAGTAGTAGGTGGTGCTTTTCATTCGCCGTTAATGGAGCCAGCACGAATTGAATTGGCTCAAGCTATCGAAAAAACAAACATTGTTGAGCCTATTTGTCCAATCTATCAAAACGTAACTGCAATGCCTGAAACAAATCCCGAAAAAATCAAGCAAAATCTAATCGCACAATTAACTGCACCAGTAAAATGGACACAAACGATACAACAAATGATTCATGACGGTGCAACATCATTTACTGAAGTTGGTCCAGGACAAGTGCTTCAGGGACTAATTAAAAAAATTGATCGAAACGCAGTTATTGAAGCTGTTCCAGTATAAATATTATTGCTTAAATAATTGAGTTAAGAATAAAATCTTACCATTTCTATCTGTTACTTTAAGAAAGTAACTACCTTTTTCTAAATTTTGAATACCTGAAATAACGGGCGATGCAGTATTGATAAAAGAAAAGTGGGAAACTGTTTTTCCGCTGGCATCTATGATATCAATATGTCCTGTAAATGGTTGAACAAATCTAATGTGAATTCTATCGCTAAATGGATTGGGAAATACTTTCATTTCTGTATTTGCCATATGGTTGTTGACAGATGGATTAAGTACTGTAATGTAATTGGGTAAAACTAAGGTATCATTGGGTAGTGGTGGGTTCATGGCAATGAGAGTAACGGTATATGTGCCAATTTGTGTGTATTGATGCCACGGGTTGGTTTGTGTTGAAGTGCTTCCATCGCCAAAGTCCCATAAATATGATGTAGCATTTTGACTTTGATTGACAAACAATGCAATAGCATTAGGTAAATAAAGAGTGTCTTGAATTGCATAAAAATTAGCAACAGGAACAGCAAGTGTTTGTACAATAAATCCGTCGGAAGAAATGACCGTTGATAATCCAGCGCCATTAATAGCTTTAACAGAAAAATAGTAAGTTTGACCGTAAGATAAGTTGAGGTTTTGGAGAGTTGCCGTTGTATTAGTACCTGCGGAAGTCCAGGCCACAACGTTATCTTGTCCAGGAGTTGTTCCTAAGGCATATAGATATTCGGTAATGCCAGAATTTGGATCAGTTGCAGGACTCCAGTTGACGCTTATATTTTGATTGTCTTGTGTGGTGTCAATATCGTTTCCAATGCCATCATTTATAAAGGCAATGGAGGGAGGAGTGAAATCAATATTTACAGATTGTTCTGCTTTTGTCGATAAGTTGTGTGCTTTATCGGTAACTATGGAGGCGATTTTTGCAGCAGGTGTATTGGGGTTAGTGTTTTCATATTGAATATGAGCTGTAGGAGTATTTGTAGTAACAGTAACTTGTGGGTAACGGGTTCGATAAACACGTAAATTATTAATACTTAACTTACTATTGCCACTCCTGAAAGAAATGTATTTGCCAATAGAATAAGGGGTATCATCTTTCCATTCGCCAACAAGAATATTATTCATGTAAACAAATGTTTCGCCTGTAATTCTGTCGAATATTACTTTAATATTGTACCATTGTCCTGCTTGGATATTGCAAGGCAACACTTTTTCTTGTTCAAATACGTCGTTATAAACTTTATAGAATTCG
Organism: Bacteroidales bacterium; assembly: GCA_026417155.1. Classification (GTDB taxonomy): domain Bacteria; phylum Bacteroidota; class Bacteroidia; order Bacteroidales; family GWA2-32-17; genus Ch61. The sequence continues at coordinate 14,141 of JAOADU010000082.1, forward strand.
AGGGTTTGTTGACTCAATCTAAACCAAACGAAGTATGAGTTTCCACGATTGCTTAATGTGGCACTGTCGCACATAAAATGAAATCCTCCACGTAAATTATTTCCGCTTCCTTCAATTTTCATGTCAAATTCATATAAATAACGATTGCTTAAATCTTGCTTTAAACTAGCCCAAATGTTAGTATTTGTAAGTGATTCGTTTGTTTGTTCTAACACATTGTTCGTTATATTCCAAGTTCCTGTTTGTACTGTCCATGCTGGGCTAAGTGTGCCGTCAAAGTCATCGTAAAAGAAACCTGCTTGTGAATTTGCGGTCCATTTACTTCCGTCGTATTGAGCAACTTGGTAAAATCTTCTTGAAATACCACTGCCATTAGTATTATCGGTGTCTGAAAAAGCAACTGTAAAATCTTGGGTTTGCCAATTTAATGATGGAATTTGTGTTGTTGGTGCTGTCCAATCAATGAAAATTGATTTAGCAACAGCCGATGACCAATTGTTTGCAGTGTCTTTTACAATTGTGTTTATACGGCAAGCATCCTGAGATGGTGTAGGACTTTCATATCGCGACATTTTATTGTTTTGATTTCCAACAGTAATGAGTTCGCGAGTATCTCTTGAAATTCGGACTTTAAAATCTTCGTATTGCCCGATACAGCCACCTGTTCGGAAAGATATCTGATTCCCGGTAGTTAATGGCGAACTATCGGTATATGATACAACAAATGTGTCGTTAACATAAACTTTGATAATCCCCGTAGTAGGATTATATGTTACTTTAAAGTCGTACCAAATATTTGGATCAATGACATATGTTCCTTGTGCAAGAATTCCGCTAATACTGTTGTTCGTACTTTTATAAATTTCTACATTATCACCATCGGCTCTAAAGTAAACCATGTAAGCATTGCCCCGATAAGTTTGCGAAGCATCGGAGCAAAAGAAAAAGAAACCAAAACGGCGATTGGTTCCAGAGCCTTGCATCCGACCTTTGTAATGATATAAATAAATATTGCCAGATGTTTGGGTTAAATTTGTGTAAATATTAGGATTCGTTAAGCTTTCGTCGGTTTGTTCTAAATAACCGTTACTGATTTGCCAAGTGCCTGATTGAATGGTCCAGGATGGATGTATGGTGTTGTTAAAATTATCGTTAAACATACCTAATTGTGTATTGCATCGCCATTCGGTACCATTATATTCTATAACCTGATAAAACGATTGGTCTATTCCGCTTCCACCCGGATTGTCATAATCGTTAAAATCGGTCCAAAAATCCGTTCCTCGCCAATCATTAATGACGTTTCCATCGATTGATATGTTTGTTGTAGGCGCCACATTATCGACGGCAGTTGTGCAGGCTGCTATTTTATTTTTGGTTTCTGTTCGAATTGTTGGTAATAGACCATACAACGTATTCCCCGGACAAGATGTTCCACCAACATTTACGTCTTTATGCCCACAAATTCGTGGTTTACTGGCAGAACCGCCACTTTGAAGCACGATGGTAGCTGATGAAGTAGGGTCGAAACCATAATGATGAAACCACCATGCTAAAAACGATTCGCACATGTCAAGTTGAATCGTAGTAGGAGTTGTAACATCGGCATTTCCAAGAAAGTTATAACCTATGGAATAGGAGTTGGATGCCCCGGCATGAGCACCTAAAACATCACGGTAATTATTTGGATTTAAATAATTAGGATTATGGCGACCTTGATATAGGTTTCCAAATTTATCGGAAAGGTAATTGTAACCAATATCATTCCAGCCTAATGTATTTACATGATAGTTCCAGTATCCACGAACAACAGCAGCACCATCGGTATAAGTGTCGGGCGAAGCACCATGATGAATAACAGCATGGGTTGGGTTTATATAGCTTACCGTATATGTGGGATTGTGACAAGCGGTATAACTTCCGCACCAACTGCTACGAGGAATGTAAGTTGGAAATGGAGGACAGCTTTTGTCGTTGAAATGTGTAGGAGTAAGATTATTAGTTCGTCCAAAATCTTTCGATTGATCGTACCATGCAATATGTATTTTATCTATATTACAAACATTAAGAGTATATAAGTAAAATTCGAGACTGTCGTGTTGACTTTCATCTATACCAAAAAGCACATCGGTCCAATATAGGCCTGTTGGTGTTTCGTCTGGTGCAACAAAAGGATTAGCATCTTTCCATTCCGACCATTTACCATTAGCTTTATGAGTTCGGTATTTTATCACAAAATCTCCACGACCATGATTACACGATGGCATTGCCCAGCCAATGCCAAAACTTGTATAACCAATAGGACTTTGAATTTTAAAATAGTAGCTGTTTTCAGATGATTTTAACGGATTCAGAATAGCAATTTCTTGCATGATATAATATTCTGATTCAAAGTTTTTTATTGTTATTGTAGTTGGCTGACCAATAATAAAAAATGTTGAAATAGTAAAACATGTAAATAGAAATAATGTTTTCATAAGCAAAAAGATTTTTTCAAAATTAGCAAAAAAAATGGATTTAAGGAAATTCAATAACAAAAAAAAGAGCGTCGTACAACGTACAAACGCCCTTTTTTAATGCAATGCTAGTTAAAGCAAAGATAAGTTAAAAAAACTTATCATTTTTATGCTCTTTGTCATTTGTTTGTTGTTATTGTATGGTTGGTATGTTTTATTGTGCAGGAAGTAAAAGTTATTTCGTAATTGGTATTTATTCTGCAATAAAATGATGGTCAACTTTATTGTATCGCAACCATAACTCTTTGTTGGACAAGCGAGTAATTTCCCATAATAATGTTTGGGTCGAGTCGCCTTGTTTATTTTTAGTAATTTCGAGTTCAACATCTCCTTTAAATCTCCATTCGCCTGTATATCCATTATTGTCGCTGTAGGTTTTGTCATTGTTAAATGTCATTTTTAATTTAGGCAAATTTGTAGTTATTGTTAGTCCTTGATCTGTATAAATAATAGCTTCGTATTTCCATGTTTTGCATAAGCGTTTGTTTTTGGAACGAAAAGTGAATAATGGACCGTCTTCATATTTTGTACAAGAGTAAGAAAACAAAAGAAGGAAAAGAAAAAAAATGTACTTGTTCATAGATAATAGAATTTTGTTGACAAACCTAAAATATTTTTATTAAATCAACAATGAGAGACTTACAGTTTTATAAAAAATTTCAGTAAATTTGAAAAAAACTATGAGAACAAGTATTTTTTGTCTTTTAATGTTAATCCTATCCTGTAACGGGAATCATAATGTTAAACAAACAGAAGATATTGATTTATATAATGAAAATGTGGGAAATACAATAAACTATGCTCAGTATTCCTACGATAGCATTTACACTTCATGGTATGATGTAGATTCTATACCTTTTTTAAAATGTTTTATAAAATTTCCAATTGTTCATGACAATCCCTTCTTTAAAAAATACATTGATTCATTAGTAGATGATGAGCTTATTAGTTGGGTATCAATAGTAGATTCAAAAACTAGCAAAAATACCAAACGAACCGACATATTACGAAAATTGGAACAAGTTGTTAAGAATCTTGCCAAAGATACTTCGTCATATTTTATTGGATATGAATTAATTTCGAATTATAATATTTTTTATCCATTCGAAAAATTTGCAATAATACATCTTTCTGGTTATCAATATACGGGTGGTGTACATGGTTATTATTATGATTTATACTCTACCTTTTTTGAAAATAAACGCATTAAAAATATAACTTCATTAATTTCTGATACTGTCGCATTAAAGCAAATGCTTGTTTCATACTTGAAAAAGCAGTCAAATATTCCAATGAATAAAAGCTTATCCGATGCAAATTTTTTTGTTGAAGGCGATAATTTACCGTTGACCAATAATTTCTTTTTTACAAAAGATTCGTTTTTTGTATGTTACAATCCTTACGAGATAAGTAGCTTTGCCGATGGTATTCAGCGTATAGGAATCCCCTTAATGGAAGTTAAAAAGATTATGAATAAAAATATAGCAGAGAAAATGAATTAATTAACAAAGTTAGTATTAAGCATGGTGCTGGTTTCGCGTTTTTTACACCCAAAAATCATATTTAACCCCATTCGCCAATTTATGGTTCGAGTAGATTGAGGGTATATAAATCCAAAAACATTATCGCTAATCATGTACCATTGATAAAAACCAAATTTGAGTGCAAATCCTAATCCAAGATGCTTCATAGTATTGTTTTGAATAGTATAGCTTAAATTTGCACTAAACCACTTAGTAAATTGAGCATTTCCACTTAATGTTACAGCAGCATGTAATCTCTTTAGAAAATATTCGCTTCGAAACAACAGCCCAACATTATATTTTTCTGAAAATTGATATGTTCCACCGATATAAAATCGAGAAGGTAGCCAGTAGTTGTAAGCTTTACTTTCATGTTTAGGGTCAAATAGCTTTATTACAGAATCGGTAAAAGCTTGAGTATGTGCTTCGGTAATGGAATCATTTTTTTGGAAATATGGTTGAATATCCCATCCATCAAAATAAAAAGTGCCTTTTGCTTTTATTTGTTCTGCATTTTGTTTGTATCGTATGAAGCCAAAATCGAGTAAGCTAGCATACAAAGTAATTTTTTGATTATATTTATATACAGCTCCAAAATCGAAACCAAGGCCCTTGTTTTTTGAATTAAAGATAATTTTATTTAGAATTTCATTCGATGAAACATTGTTCATATCAATTATTGTATCCATTTCAAACATTAATGAATCTTGTACATAATCGTAAACAAGTTTGGTAATATCGTAAATAGGCTGACTAGCTCTAATATCCATATCAACATCAAAGGTGTAAGAATAATCGTCGGCATTAGTGTGCCACGTAAAGTTATTGTTTCTAAACCATAAATTTGATTTGCCTAATAAAAGTTTGGCTCTTGCACCTACGGTCCATTTTTTGTTTAATGGGCGAGCAGCCCCGATGGCATATTCGCGATACCAATTTACATTTGCACCTAAGAAACTAAGCATTGCTTTTTGACCAAGTAACGATTTCCCATTTCCTTCCCACGCTAATACAACCAAATCACGAGGAATGCTTAGCGTTGTTTGAAATCGCTCGGTTATACCTAAACTAAAGTACCAATCTTTCCAAATATAGCTTGCCACAAACCAAGGAATATGCGTTTCTAATGAAATATAGGTAACTTTTCGCATCTTGTTTATTAGTCCTGGAAAGTCCATTATTAATGAATCAGAATGAATGCCTGTACCATGATGAATGAATTGTTTGTATGCAAAGCCGTTATTATTATAATTTAAGTATATTGGTGGAATTAACTGACCTGAAAGTGGTATGAGTAAACCGCTAAATGTAAGTCGGCAGGGACCATATATTGCGGGATTAGTGATATTGGCTTGAGGAATTTTCATAAAATACATAGTTTGATTTTGCTGACTAAAAACCGAAAGACTAAATAAAAGAGCCCATATGTTGATGATGTTTTTCATATACGTATCTCCTATTTCATTAAAAGTCTGTTTGAGTGTTTATTTTGGCTTGAACTTGTATTCCAGCTTTTATGTCTATGTAATTATTTGAATAAAATCGGACATTTGTGTTTCCGTTGTTTGTTGTGTTAATGTATGCTCTCAGAAGTGCTTTTTTTACATTAGTTAAATGTGCAAGCTGGTTTCCTGTATAGGTAACCTGTGTATTTTTTTTGGTAGGACTAATTACTTTTCCTTGGCTATTGATTACACCGCTTTGTAAAATCATCATGTTTTGAGGTGTAAATACTGAATCAATAATGTTGTAAAGTGTATCGGTAAGATATATTTGTACTTTTGCTTCAGTAGGCATAGCATTAACAATATTAAATTGCAATTTGACAAATTCTATATTATCAAGGTCAACGGTAGAATCTTTGTAAAATTCTGCAAAGTCAAAAGGAACAGTGTCTTGTATTATCCATTGAGTCGAACGTCCCCATAATGGTAATTCTACTTCTAAATTAACGGCAAAACGGCTTGTGTCGGTTAAATAATTATATTGAGCTGTAAATGGCGGGTTCATCATAGTATTGGTTTGTAGATAAACGTAGCGAGGGTTATTAAAAATGATATTTCGTATTTGTGGAAAGTTAGATGTGTCTAGTACAATGGAAGTTATTTTATAATGTTCTCCATAGTTGGGTGCTTGTATTACGATGGGATTGTAATTAGGTGGTAAGTTATATGGATGATAATTTTGATCGCTTGAAGAGTAAATCCGAAAACTTGTAAATGCTGCACCAAGAGGTACTCCGAAAGAATTATACAAGTGAATTTTTATTTTAGGATTTACAAAATAAAGTTGTCCGCCAAGTGAGTTGTTAAAAATTTCAACATTAACAGTATCTTCCTGAACAGGTATGATACGATTTCCAAAATTTCCGAAAATAATTTTATAATGAATTCCATTAAAACTAAAACTAACTTGTGCTTCATGTGTTGGCAAAACAGCATTATTACCTGTTTTTGTTAATGTTAATACAATTTCACAAGCTAATTGATTGGCAGTTGGCATGATGGCTTTGTAGTCGGTTAAATCGTTGAATGTGTTGGTATATGCAAATGAGCCACTGGCATCGAGAGTTACTGTTTTAGAATAAGGAAGGTTGTTTTTACGAATAGTAGGGAATGTGATGGTTAAAAGTCCGTTGTGCAAGAAAGATGAAGTTACATTTAAGGTAAATGTTCCATCTTTAAAAATTAAACTGTCGAACACGTCGTTGGGCTGTTGTAATGAAAGCAAGAGGTTGATGTTTTTAGTTACACTAGTAGTTGTTTGTGAATTAGGGAACCCTTGAGAAATGTACTCACTTCCAGTAAATTGCTGTGATGGAAAATTTTGATCGGGCAAAGAAACATAATTAATTGCAGGAAGTGAAAATACTTGCTTGTTATATACAAGATATAAGAAATAAGTAGAGTCTTCAACAAACAAATGCTGATTGTCGTAATCTTGAATAAGGTCTCTCAGTGTGAGTCTACTATGAATAGCAGGGACTGCCATGTTTGGGTTCCAATTTATTTGGTTCGAGAGCTTATCAAACTCAAAATAATCTTTTACACACCCAGAAAAAACTATGGTAGAAATGACGGAAATAAATATTAGCTTTTTCATATTGATAATTTTAGTATTGACGTATAATTTTGTTTAAAGGTTGAGTAAAGTTAAATGATAATTTCATTATAAAAAATATCACGTTCAACAGGAATAAAATTTTCTTTTTCTATTAAAAACATAAGTTCCTTAGTGGTAGCCGATGGTTGTTGTTCTTCACTTCCTGACATGCTGTAAATTCGTGTGCTGTTGTATATGGTTCCATCAATATCATCAGCTCCAGCATGAAGCAAAAAGGCAGCTTTTTCTTTACCTATCATAGGCCAATAAGCTTTGATATGATCAATATTATCGAAAAAAATTCTTGATAGTGCAAAAGTCTTAATATCTTCTATAAACGAAACCTCGTTAATGTAACTTAAAAAGTTATGTTGATTTCTAAATTTTAATGGAATAAAAGCTAAAAAACCTTTAGTTTCGTCTTGCATAGAACGAATAATATGCATATGTTCAACACGATGCTCAATTGTTTCAATATGCCCGTAAAGCATAGTTGCATTGGAAGATATTCCTAATCTATGAGCTTGTTTATGCACATTTATCCACAACGACGAAGTGCCTTTTTCGGGGCATAGTTTTTTTCTGATTTCTTCATTAAATATTTCGGCACCACCTCCGGCAATAGAACTTAATCCTTGTTCGGCTAATGATTGAAGAGTTTCTGATACTGTTAGTCCGGAAATTTTAGCTATATGATGAATTTCAATAGCAGTAAATGCTTTTATGTGTGCTTGTGGATGTATTTCTTTTATTTTTTTAAATAATGTGATGTACCATGAGATTTTACGATTGGGGTGTACACCACCGGTTATATGTATTTCTTTAATAGAATGGGGTATGTTTTTTAAAAAGCAAAGAATGTCGTCTATCGAATATTCCCAAAAAGGCGATTCGTGAGGTTCTTTATGGAATGAGCAAAACTTACACTTATAGATACATAAATTTGTGGGTTCTATATGAACATTTTGTGTGTAAAATACTTTTTTTTGATAGCGATTGTATTTAATCAGGTTTGCTAAATTAATAAGTGTAGAAAGAGGTGCATTATAGTATAAATATAAAGCATCGTCTGTAGAAATTCGTTGATTTGAATAAATTTTATTAAGGATATGAGCTAACACAAATGAATTTTGCAACAAAGTCGCAAAATAATGTTTATTTGCCTTTTAATTCGTCGCTAACTGTAAGCTTTTTGCGTCCTTTGGCTCTACGGGCAGCAAGAACTCTACGACCGTTATGAGTTGACATGCGTTTACGAAAACCATGTTTATTTCTGCGACGTCGGTTCGAAGGTTGAAATGTTCTTTTCATAAATTATGCCTCTTTAAAATGGAACGCAAAGGTAAGATATATTTTCTTAATTGCAAAATAAATTTTAACGTTTTATTATGATAGGTTTAGAATAAATTTCATTTTCTGATTCTAATCTTAACAAATAAATACCTTCTGGTAAATTAAAGATAGGAATCTTGATATCAACATCAAAGTTCGTTAATGTTTTATTGAAACACATTTTACCTTCCATGTTATAGAATGTGAGTTTATCGTATAAATTGTGGTCGGTTAAAATTTCTATATTTAAAAATTCATTAGCTGGATTGGGATATATATTTATGCTTATGTCGGGATGTTCGTTGTGAATGGCCGATTTACTACAATTAAGTACTCTGGTTCCCGTCCCACTATAACTATATGTACATCCATAAACGTCGGTTACGGTTACACTATATCCATTAGTGTTGTAACATAAATTGATAGCTTTTTGTGTTGTTTGATTACCGGCATTGGGAGCCCAAAGATATGTGTAAGGAGGGAATTCGTTGGAAGGGACAACTTGTGCCCAACCGGTGCATTGACCTGGTTGTGTGCAGCCCGATGATGGAGTTAATGTTACGATTTGAAAACCTACACTTCCGGAAGCACTTTTTGTTACACCACAAGCATCGGTAACGGTAACATAATGTTGTGTTTGGGGAGGTCTGTTTGTGATAGTTTGTGTAGTACCTACAATAGGTCCAGTAGAAGTGGGTGATCTCCAAATGTAAGAATATGGAGCTTTCCCGCCAGTAGGGATAGCTGTAAATGTTGCAGTATTAACACAACGGTTTGAAGGAGTTCGGTTAAGTGTTATCCCATTAAATGGTGGAGGTGCTGATAGTGTTACTGTAATGACTGCAGTTGTTGGACATGCATCGCGAATAGTACAATAGTAAGTGCCAGCAGATAAGTTAGTTATAGTTTGAGTGTTTTTACCATTAGACCATTGATAAGTATACGGTGGTTTCCCATTGCTGGGTAATGCTGTTGCTGAACCATTACTTGTTCCTGGGCAAGGGTCGTCTTTGGTAAATGATGCTGATAAGGGCGGATTTTCTGTAAGTGTATAAGTTTTGACCATTGTGCAGTTGTTGGAACCGCTAACCGTAACAGTGTAATTTCCTGCAGGTAGATTGGAGATAGTTTGTTGAGTAGATTGATTTGACCAAAGAAATGTATAGGGTTCATTGCCAGGTGTTGGGTTTGCAGTGATGCTTCCATCACTTCCACCGGGGCATTTTACATTTGAGGCATTAAAGATTATATCTTCGAAACAACCCATTTTGGCAACGTATGCATCGCGGTAAAAAATTCTTGGATTTTTAAATGTATACGGACCGAAAAACAATGTATCTGAAGTAAATTCGCCCATAAAATAATAACTACGTGCAGAAGGTGTTAGCATGCCAGTCCAACTATTTTCGTTCAAATTTCCTTTAGCAGTAAATATACGATTAATTATTCCGGAATTAGCATTTCCAAGTAATAAGCAACCATCTACTCCGCCCATTAAAGTTATGTTTTGTCCATTAATTTGCATGTTTCCACCATAAGATCCTGAAGCAGCGAATGTTTGATTTGCTGAATTTACATAGTACAATTTGTCTTCTCCGGTTGAACCAAAAGTTTTAACCCATTGCAATGTTCCGTTGAAAGAATATTTTAAAAGCAACATATCGTTTTTTGTAGGATAGACATTTTGTGGTTGGATAGTAGAAGTTAGAGTATTGGTTGAGTCTATAATTAGCGATGGACAAGCAAAATAGCCAGCTAAATAAACGTTGCCGTTTTCATCTACATTATGTCGGTGAATATATATGTCGTTTCCTGATCCTCGGACTCGTCTAACCCAAATGTCGTTTCCGTTATTGTCGAGCATTGCAATAAATCCATCACGATAGCTATTATTACTAACAATAGTACGATTGGTAAAGGACAAAGTGCCTGAAAATTGACCCGATAATATTACGTAATTCTGATATGTAGAAACTGTTCGTATATATGTTAGTGAGCTAGTGGTCTCAAACATGCGAACCCATTGATAATTGCCCCATTGATCGAATTTAACCAGAAAATTTTGTCGGCTAGAACTTTCATTTGTTTGTAAATAGCTTGCTCCACCTGCAATAATTGCTTCGTTAGTAAAAAGTCCTAATACATAAAGATTATTATCTTTATCCACAGCTAAATTTCCATTTACTTGCTGATTGTTTCCACCAGCGACAAGCAATAAATCTTCTATATCGCCACTTGCACTAATTTTTGCAACAGCAATGTCGTTTTGTGTAGCCGTTAATTGAATGCCTAAAATATTTGTGGTACCATTAAACGTAAAACCAACGTATATAGATTTGTTGTCGGTGGTAAGAGCTATACCATAAACATTTTCGACTCCAGTGCCTCCTAACTGCCGACTCCATAATAAATTACCATTAGCATTATACTTTGATAGAAAAATATCTTGTAAACCATTTGATACATAAGTAATGTTATCTTGTAAAATTTCTCCATTAAAATTTCCTGCGATGTAAACGTTACCTTGATTGTCTGATATAACAAATTGAGGAGCATTTTGTCCTATTCCTGTATAATGTTTTACCCATAAGTATCCTTGACTAAAAGAAATATGGGTGAGCAAAATAAGCAATACATTTAAAATATATTTGGTTTTCATAACGATTTCTGTTTTTAAATTTATACGTGAAAGAATTTTATTTCGTTGCAAATTTGATAAATAAACTTATTAACAGGTATCGTAAAAATACTTGTTTTTTTATGACATTCGATTCGAAATAGTTAACAAAAAAACGCGAATTAAAAATTTCGTTTATGGTTTCGTTGTTTGTTGTTTCATGCAAATAAGAAATAATTTCTGATTGTTGGCGATAAATCCTGTGTTCTATATCTGCTGCTTGAATAGCTTTTTGAGGGTTGAATAGTATTTCAGGTGGTAGTAGTTTTTCACCAAGTTTTTTAACAAACAAACGAGAGTGATTTTTTATAGAAAATAATTTATTAGGTAAAGAGAAACAAAATTCGACAATTCGAGGATCGGCAAAAGGATCTACAATATCGATGCTGTAATAATTGCCTTTTTCTGTCCAACTTGAATAGCCTTGCTGTAATAATTGATGAAAAAAATAAATTCGTTTTTTATTTTGTGAAAATGATTGATAAAAAGCATGATAATTTTCTTGAATTAGCCATGATGTAAAATCAGAATTGCTTAAAAAAGCTGAGTTATAAAAGTGTTTATTTTGATTTATCATTTGTGTAATGTCAATATTTGTTTTTTGTAATAGAATGTGAATAAATTTTTTTAACCACGATTGCTGAACTTCGACAAAAGGCCATGATATGGTTAAATTTCCCATTTGAGCGATAAATAATTTATGAATTTCTTTTTGGGCAGCTAAGTGTATCAATGAAAGTATCCAATGCTGATTTAAAGCATTTCGAACAGGGTAGCCATGAATATTAAGGGATAAGGTAAGTGCATCTAAAAGATGAAAGTTAGTAGCATCATCTGTAAGATGTGTAATATTTTTTAGTCTATTTGAGAGCAATCGGGCTAAGGGTTCTTCGTTAGCGTAGCGTCGAGAACCTTTATGGTTGATATATTCATGTATAGGTATCGAGGTGATGGCAGTGAAATGTTTGTGATAATATCTTTTTGCCATATATGCTGTAAGGAAAGAAGAATCTAAACCGCTACTTAAAGTAATGGCTGTAAGATGATTGTCTGACATTTGTTCATCGAGACAGCGATTGAATAAATTTAGAAATTGCTCATAATATTGTTCTGAGTTTTTGTAATAAACTTTAGTGTTGCTTATATTCCAATATTTCTGAGTGTGAAGAGCATGAGATTGAATAGATACCATGGAAGCAGCAGGTATTTTAAAAACATATTTATAAGAGGTTTCTAAAGCGTTGCCAGAATAACCAAGAAGCAATGCTGCCAGTTGACGTTTGTTTAATTCGTTGGGGAATAATGGAAATTTTTTAAGCAGTGGTAAATGATTAGAAAAAAATACATCTTTATGGTGTTGAAAAAAATAGAGGCAAAACATTCCCAAGTGATCCCGATAAAGTTGTATTTGCTGAGTAGGCTTGTGGATACGAATAAAAATCCATTTACCAAAGCATTGCTTAAATATATTATTGCCTATTGTTTTATATGCGTGCAAAAATAATTGTTCGTCGCTGATACGATGATCGTTTTTGATATTTGCAACTGCCGCGATATCTTGTTTGTTGTGAATGATACAAAAAACAATATTTATTGTTTCATTGTCTTCGTACATGAAATCAGCAGAATGACTTTTTTGTATTTGAGACCCAATAATAATTCTGAAGCATGAGTTTTGAAGATTGTACCAGTACTTGTAAGAATAGCAGGTTTTGATGTTGTGAAACAAGTTTTCGTCGTTATATGTTTCGTTATGAGCAATATATCCAGCAATAAGATACATTTAACCGTGTATTTCTTGAATTATAGAAAAAGTATAATTTCCTTTTTCGACTATGTAATTATTGTTTGTAATGAGCCAAACATGCGTTTCGAATTGTTGTTTGTTTTTATAAATACCTACATAGAGGGTAAAAGGAATTTTACGTCGTTTAAGCATTGCAGCAGCAGTCAATGATTGTTCAATACAATAGAAGCGAAACGGAGTATATTTTTTTGTCCTTTTTAGGGATAGTTTTATTAACTCAATTAATTCATTTTCATTGGCATTGCTATGGTTAGTTGAGTTTGAATTATTTTTCAATTTCTTTTGTATATATTTAAAAGAAAAAATCATAAGCTTAAAACGTACAATAATACTTGTAATATATGTTTCCAAAAATATAAGAAATTCTTGTTTTGATATTTTGCGTAATTTATGAATAATGCACATCGATGAGTTTTTTTTCGGATAGTTGTTTTAAAAATGCTGTAACCTCTTGCACGCATTGTTCTTCGGAAACCTGAAATCGTTGCAACAAATGGTGTTTTATTTCATTTAAAGTAATAGGATGAGCTAATAGTTTCCAAATTTCGGAACCAATCTTATTGAAGCTGTAATATTTTCCTTCGTCGGGATGAATAAGCACAATTTCGTCGTCTATAGTAGAAAAAGTTATATTCGATTTTCGTTGGTATGTAATTTCAGCTTGTTTCATAACCTAACTTTTGAATTATATGAGAATGATTGTTAAAAATTTTCTCAATTTGCTGGTTAGTTAAAATTTCACGATAATAATACGATTTTCCTGTGTGAAAAAAAAGGGTACTATGCACCGATTTTTCTTCGAAACCATATTTTTGCTCTAGTTGTTGTAAATTAGAAAAACTTGAAAAGTTGATGGCATCATTAAGCTGATCGCTTGTATAGGGAATTTGGCATGTGTCTAAAATATTTGAAAAAGTTTTATAAGGTTGATGAAGCATATCTTCGTAACGAATTATATAAACAGGAATTGTGCTTTGATTAAGCCAACTTTCAATATGTTCAGACCATGTTCCAAGTAATTGTGGTAGCTGAATTTGATATTTTATAAGGCTCGATGCTAATGTGTAATTGGGGTTGTTCATGATTTCAATAGTTTCGTTTATGGTTTTTCCTAAATGTCGTGAAAAAGAAATGCAAACATCAAACGGATTTCGTACAATATACAAAGCTACAAAGGAGTAATCGAAAGGAAGAAAGGGCATTTGATAATATTCTAATAGAAATTTGTCGTGGATTTTAATTGGCAGAATATTTTGCTGTGATGCAATATCTTGAAAAACTTGTAGTCGAAGACGATGCAAATATTCGAGAGGCATTTCACTTATATCTATGTCGGCGTGTTGTTCTAACAATGATTTTGAACTGTAAATAGGGATATTGAGCTGATTGATATTGGAAGTGGTAAACAATATTCGAGAAAGGAAGGCTCTTACCCAAGTATTCCCCGATTTTGGATATGAGGCAAGCCATATAATGCTTTTTTGTTTGTTCATAGTAATGACTTTATGAACGCATCAATAGTTTGCTCCCATAGTTGGAAGTTTGTTTGCAATGGTCTGATAATATTAAATGCACGACATTGATTACTTAAAGTGGATAGAATATCAAACATTAACGAACCAAAAGATTGTTCTATCCATGGTTTGCGGTAGATATGTGAATGTAATTGTGCCCATTTTTTTGAGCCTTTTATTTCTTCTATGGTAAGAGATTTGCTGGTAGATGTATGTAGAAAAATTAATACCTTAGGAGTTAACAGCTGTGGAATAAAAAAATCATTATCGACAACATAATATTTTTGTATAAATTTATTGACTTGTTGTTTTTTTGTTGCTTCTAAAATATTTATAGTATCGTACCATAGTTTAATTCCCGAAAATGAAGGGATGGCTTCGATAATATTTTGAGATTTCTTTAACATAACAATATCGTCGGAAATATATTGTGCTTTGAATTTTTTTAACAAGTAATAAAGTAAAGTAGATTTTCCGGTACCGGAATTGCCAATAATTAAAAAGCCTTTATTGTCGATATTTAATCCGGCTGCATGCAAAGGAATATTTTTATAAAAACAAGAACAAAGAGCTAATACAGGTCCGACGATATATGAGGAAAATAATTCATGCTCGACTTCTGAAGTATAAATGGTATGCTCAGAGTAATTGAATGAAAATGAAAAGTTTAATGGATGAAAATCGAAACCATCGTTAAAAATTTCTATTCGCTGTGTGTTATAGATAGGATTATCTTTTTTATATGGCTTATATGGTTTTTTAATATACAAATTCCCACAACGTTCTGTATTAAAATTTAGCAAGTTATCGAGTTTAATGTCGGAATGTATGATAAAATCGAATGCTTTATAGATGTATTTGTCCGACACTTTTTTATGCAAATGTAAAAAATAATAGCGAGTTTTTGAGAAAGGAATTTTAACTAATGTGGGTTTTTACGTAAATACTGCGTCGCCATCGCCATCGAATATAAATAACTTTTGTTTTGACAAGTCATCTATTTTGTTGTAAAGAGTATGGGTAATTTTAAATTTTCTAAAAATACGCTTCTGATAAAGCCGTCGAAAACGGAGAAGAGGAATGATTTCGGGCTTTTCAAACACAGTGATAAAATCGGGGTTTATTTGATGAACAAAGCAATCGAGGAATTTAGCCAAATCTTTATAGTTATCGGGGTGGCAAAAGATGTATGGAATTTTCAGATGTCCGTTGCGAATGGAATAGAGTATTTGACCAATAGTTTGTTGGTTTGCAAAAATAGTAAGCAAATGAGTTTCGAAGTCAAATTCTTCGCTCGAAAAATGATATTTTCGAGCATCCTGGCTAATTTTATTAACTTGTTTTATCCAAGGGAAATGTAGTATCCATTGAAATTCTGTATTGGTACGACGAAACCCTATTTCGTTTGAATGGAGGTATTCTGAATGTATCGCATTGCTTTGTATAGTTTTGTAATGACATTTTTTTTGTGATTCAAATATATTCGGGTGCCAGAAAACATTAAAAATACGGTCAATAAAAACGAACAATTTATGCAACGACTGTAATTTTGGGAATCGGTTAGGTATTATGTTAGCTAAGCACATTTTACGATAGAATCTCATTCCTGATAAGGCAGGTAAGTCGGCGAAAATATTTAACTTTTCGTAAAGTTTTTCGGCTTCTTTAGTAAAATTTGTTATGAATATATGTTGTTGATAGCTTTCGTATGCTGTAAGTACTAATTTTTTTGCAATACCTTTGCCTCTGGCATTAGGACTTACCCATATACAGCTTAACCAGCCTACATGATATTTCTGATTGGTGTGTAAATACAAATCATCGGGTAAAACTCCCAAATATCCGAGCATTACATTGTCTTCGTAAGCAATGATAAGCAATACATCGTTGTCGAGAGCTCGTGGATTATTTATGTGCGAAATAGCTCTGTGGTACGATATGGGCAATATGGGCATGTTACGATATTCGTCGCTATGGATAAATTCGTTTAATTGCTGTTTGGTAAATGTTCTTATAGTTATCATCGTTTGATGTATTTTTTACCAGTGAATGATTTTAATAAATAATAAAAATATTCGGAAGATATAATTTGACGAGCTGTTAGATGCGAATATTTTTCCATAGGTATTCGTTGTATGTGCTGATATTTTTTTTCGTTATTTAAGCCAGCTCCACCAAAAATTATATCAGTTAGTTTTTGGTGTATTATTGAATCGATAAAATTCTTTTCAATATGAACGTCGGTAAAAGGAAACGCAAACATTCTAAATGGTTGCGATAGGTGTTTTTCTATGATTTCGAAAGATTGTTTTAGTTGCATTATGCGTTGTTCATGAGATAAAAGTTGAAACGGAGTGTGATTTGTACCATGTGAACCAATGTACCAACCTTCGGCATGTAATTCTTTTATTTCGTTCCAGGTAAGATATGGCTTTTGATTAGATAAAAACAACTGAATGTCAATATCGCAAATAGAGAGCAATCGATTGATAATATGAACATGATTCGATGTTAAAGATAGCAAACGTTTTTTTAGGATTATGTTTTCGTATGCAACAAAATCATTAAGAAGGCTTGTGAGTGGTTTTTCGAGTTGTGGCTGTTGTTGTAATGCTTCGATGATAAGCGATACTTTATATCGATAAAATAGATCTTTATTATCAATAAAATCGGTATTAACAAAAACTGCCGCAGTAATTCCTTTTTGCTTTAAAAACGGAAAAACTAATTGATAAACTTCACTTAATCCGTCATCGAAAGAAAGAAAAAAACTTGGTTTATCAAAAGGCTTATTATTTGAGATATGAAACCACAAAGTTTCAGCATTTATGGGTGTAAAGTATTTTAATAAAAAATTTATATCGTTTTGAAATCGTTGGAAAGAAAGTGGAGTGTAAAGATGTTGAATCATGGAAGGGGAGTGAGGTGCTATGGTATGATAAAAGGGGCAAATAAGATTTTTGCTTGTGCATTTCATCCATAAGGGCACAGGAATTATTGGGCTTAATTTCCCTATTGTTTGAAAAAATAAATGTTTCATGTAAGTTGTTGTTCAATAGCTCGAATAATTTCAACGATTTGATTTGGATGAAACCATAAATATTCGTTATCGCGACGTAGCCAGGTAAGTTGTTTTCGTGCATAATGGCGAGTGTTTCGTTTAATGAGCTCTATGGCTTGTTCGTAATTATACAGACCTTCAAAATGATCGAAAAGTTCTTTATATCCTACGGTTTTTAAAGGTACTAAGTGTTTAAATGGATAAAGTTCATAAGCTTCGGATAAAAGACCTTGTTGCATCATATTGTCCACGCGAAGATTGATCATTTCATAAAGTTCTTGACGGTCCCTATTAAGTGCAATTTTTAAAATATTAAAGGGGCGTTTTTTGGGTTTATTATGTAAAAATGATGAATAGGGTTTGCCTGTTTGTATGCAAACTTCGACGGCTCGAAATACACGGTTTTTGTTTTTTAAATCAATTTGCTGGTATGTTACGGGGTCGTATTTTTGTAAAAATGCTCTAAACCATTCGATGCCTTTATTTTGTAGTTCTTCGATAAGACTTTGGCGCAGTTCTGGATCGTAATCGGGCATATCGTCAATGCCTTTGCACACAGCGTCGATGTACAATCCAGAGCCTCCCACCATGAGCACTATTTTATAAGCCGTAAATAATTCGGAGAGTAACGACAATACATCGTTTTCGTAGCGGCTGACATTGTAATAATCGTGTATTGAAAGATGTTGGATAAAATAATGAGGTATGTTTTTCCTTTCTTCAATAGTTGGCACTGCAGTTCCAATATTCATTTCTTTGTAGAACTGACGACTATCGGCACTAATAACAACGGTATGAAATTGCTGTGCTAATTGGATGGTTGCTTTTGTTTTGCCAACAGCAGTTGGACCCGCAATAACAACTAAAAGTGGGCAAAAGTTCATTTATTTATGTTCATCGTCTTCGTCGAATTCGTCAAATTCATCGTCGAATTCATCATCTTCGAAACTATCATCAAAATCTTCTTCTTCCGTTGCTTCTAAATCTTCTTCCAATTCTTCTTCGAGTTCTATATCAATGGGCGGTACTATGTCTTTGTCGAGAGGAATTTCAGGTATATCTTCAAGTTCTTCGTCTAAAATAGGCAGTGATTTTCTTGATGGAGTTGGTGTTAAATCTTCTTCATCATCGTCGAAGATGCTGGTTCTTTTCTCTTTTTTGCCAATTTGTGGTGGAATTTCGCCACCGAAGTCGGTACATACAGGATAATACATATTGGGCGATTCGGGTTTTGTGTCAATAAGTTCTAAATAAAAACAACGATCGTTGATATAATCAAAAACATAAATAAATTTTTGATGCGCATCTTTTACATAGTCGGCGAGTACAGCTTTTTCCATTGTAATTGTATTAGACGACTTGTCGTTTATAGCCATTAAAGGAATTTCTTTCAATCTTCGCCAGCTGTGACTAGCCGTATAAAATGATGCTAAGTGACTCCTATCGTATTCTAATTCATCTTGAATTAAGTCATGCAAATCATAAAAAGTTTGACTCGAAAGTATCTCAATATCCATGAAAAATTTGTCGTCTTCGTCCGATAAAACTTTAAACTTGTAAACCATAGCCTATAATTGAGTTAAAAAATTAATTACATCAATATCATCGGCATAGTTCCACAAATATGGCATTTGAGTTGTGCCAAAAGGAATGCTTTTAATATGTTTATTTTCTTTACTCACAATGCATTGTATTTGTGGTAACCATGATTCAATTTTGGGCACTAATATACGAAGTTCTGAATAATACTCATAAAAAATTACACCAATAGGCGACGAAATTTCTGAATTTTCTTTTAACATAAAAAATCCGCCGTCGATAAATGGCTCTTTGTTTAGCAAATATATGGTTTTTTGGTATTCGTAATTATTTAAGTAATAATGATGGTAAAATATATGTTCCCATGGTTTAAAGGCAGTTAACATTTGTTCGAAGTTATAATGTTCGGGCACGTATATCTTAGATACATTTCGGCAACCCAGCCCAAAATAACGAAAAATGTCGTTACTCAATTGTTCCAGTTCGTGTTTGGTTTCATTGCCAGTAAGAATAGCAATAGAATTTCGATGACTACGAAAAATATGTGGTTTCTTAGCAAAATAATATTCAAAATAAGGCAATGTTTGCGAGCTTCCAGTAGCAATTACTGCATCAAAATGTGTAACTTTATCTTCTGTCAGAGTAAAATAATTTTTACACTCGGGATATTGTTCCGTTAACACTTCGATAAGACCTTTAAGCAAATGCTTGTCTTTTGACGAAAGTTTTACAATGGTTTTATGACCGCAAACGAATACAGAAATTACATCGTGCAATGAAACTAATGGAATATTGCCTGCTGCAATAATCAATACTTGCTTGGGACATTTATGGTTCAATTTTTTCGTATCGTATGCCGAAAGCCATTGTTGGATGGAGCTGGGGTTTAGATTATTTGACCATTGCTGAAGGCAAAAAGTAATATTTTCGGGTGTAAACCATGGATTGTGTTGCGAAGCTAATTCTGCATAGTGTCGAAATGATTGAATTTTAGTGGATAAATTTTCAGAAGTTTGCTGATTAAGAAAAGCTTTTAAAAAATCTCCCAGAAATTGCAAGCATTCGATACGAGCATCGAGATTCATGATTTAGTAATTTACTGCATCCCAAGGGAATGACGAAAACATTGTAGTGAGAGCTGCACCAATAATAAGAAAATAAATTATGATAAATAACAAATATAAACCAGACAATGATAAGCCTATAATAGCGCAAATATATCCGGCTTGCATGTTTTTATATGAGCCAAGAGTATAATTATCGGGATTTTCCTTGTACAATTTTTTTGCTTTGTTGGCTAAAACCAGTGCAATAATGCCTAATGTAATACCAATTATTCCATAACACCAACATAAAGCAATGGATAATATTCCTAAAACAAGAACAGCCGTTGAATTAGGTAACGGAATTTGCATTGGATTAGTTGAACTTTGTTGATTACTAACTTCGTTAAGATTATTTTCCATAGTACATAATTTTTATGTTTTAGCAAATAAAATATAAACAGTTGAATTTAACAACTTTTGAAAAAAAAATTTTTTAACTTTTTTGGGCACGAATCATATGTTTTTTGGGCGGTAAAGCAGGCAATCGTTTTACGTGAAAACCAGTATTACGTAAATTTGTTTTTACAATACCGCTACTGGCATAAGTAACTAAAATACCATTTGGCGAAAGAGCATTGTAAATTTTTCGCATCATTTCTTCGCTCCATAATTGCGGTTGTGTTTTAGGACAAAAAGCATCGTAATATATTAAATCGAACGACTGATGAAAAGTGTATTGAAGAAAGTCGGCTTGAATTTTTTTTAGCAGAAACATTTCATCAATTTGAGACGATTCGTTCCACGGAGCATAAAGCATTTTTTTATATGTAGTTTGTTCATCATTTTGGAAGATCGAAAAAAGTGGTTTGAAAAAGTTGTGTGTAATAGGATACAAATCAATGCTTTCGTAATATATATATTGATCTTTAGGCTTTTTTAAATATGTTAATAATGCATTAAGTCCAGTTCCAAAACCCATTTCGAAAATGTTTAGATGAGAAGATGAATGAAAAAGCTGCAATCCGTTTTGAATAAATACATACATACTTTCGCTTATGGCACCCGATAGGGAGTGAAAAGTTTCATTAAATACATTATCTCGTATAGTAAACGACTGATCGTTGGTATGCGTAAGTTCAAAGCGATTCATTAATGTTTGGTAATTGATAATAATATTTTTTCTTCTTAAAGAAAAACTGATATACAATGCAATGTTTATAGATAGTAGGTATATTGAAGCAAGTTGTATATGATAGATTGAGTTTTCTCGAAGGCTTAAGTTTTCGATATGTACGCAAAAAAGCAAAATGAGCCTTACAAACTGACATAGCATTGCTGAATTCGAAACTTAATAAAAACTTTAGAACAGCCACAATATCGAGTAAGAAACGAATAAAAAAGATACGTACGAGTTTTTGGGGAATATTTTTGTAAAGTAAAAACCAATTGTTGCGAAAATTTAAAAATGTTTTGTGCGGATTGGTTTTATTGAGTGTAGCTCCTCCCAAGTGATACACTTGCGACGAAGGAATATAAGCAATACGGTAACCACGTGCCCAAATTCTCCAGCAGAGATCAATCTCTTCCATGTGAGCAAAAAATAATTCGTCGAGTCCGCCTAAATCTTTATAAACATGTGTTCGAATAAAAAGGCAAGCTCCTGATGCCCAAAAAATATAGGCGTGTTGGTTGTATTGTCCTATATCTTTTTCAACTACATTAAATATTCTTCCTTTACAGAACGGGTAACCATATTTATCGATATATCCTCCTGCGGCGCCGGCATATTCGAAATACTCTTTTTGTGAATATGAACAGATTTTAGGTTGACATGCAGCTACATGGTGATGTTGCTGCATATATTCGAGCAAAGGTTCGAGCCAGTTTGAAGTAACAGCAACATCAGAATTGAGCAGTACAGTATAGGGTCTGTCTCTTATACACATCT
>JAOADU010000083.1 GCA_026417155.1 Bacteroidales bacterium
ATGTAATGATTCGGCAACTTTTACTCACTTTATTAGTGTTCAGGATATACTTGCCGATTTTACTGTAACTACAACCGATACAAACTGCTATCCGTTTAGCGTAAACATCATTAATAATACTAGTCAGGCTTATCAGCCAAGTTGGTATTGGGATTTTGGCGATGGCGGAACTGCCATACAACATACTCCTCTTCATACATATACTTTACCGGGACAATATTGGCTTGTATTAGAAGCTACCACCAGCAATGGCTGTAAAAGTAGAGATTCCGTTCTTATTACAGTTTCAGGACCTTACACCCAATTTTTAATGAGCGACAGCATAATTTGCAAAGGAGATACCGTATCTTTTTCTGTTACAAATCCCAACAATATTAACATTTATAACTGGGATTTTGGCGATGGTTCTTCATCCAATCAAAACCCTACACAGCATATTTACAATTATGTTCCATCATCCGGTTATTTTATACCTTCTTTGATTTATTGCAGCGACGCTTCTTGTTGTCAATATACTTCAGATACTATCTACGTTCATCAAGTAATGGCTAATTTTAGTTATTCTCAGGGCAATGGCTCTACCGATAGTATTGCATGTGGATCGGCAACTTTAATTTTTAATAATCAAAGTATTGGTGCGAATAGCTATACCTGGACTTTTGGCAACGGAAATATTGATACCCTACAAACACCTGCAAATCAATTTTACCAAAACACCGGAAACACAACTCTAACATATTACATAACTCTTTCTGTAACCAGCAATATAGGTTGCATTGACAGTATTAAAAAACCGTTCATCGTATATCCATTACCAACAATTCAATTAGGACAAGATGTATCTATATGCTATGGCAGTAGTGTTCAATTAACAGCATCGGGAGGAAATGCTATTGCTTGGCAACCAACTCAAGGACTTGACAATCCTTCGTCATATACACCTAACGCATCACCTACCACTACTACAACTTATACTGCCACCATCTACGATACATACGGCTGTAGTAATACTGCTTCAGTAAATGTTTATGTACAACAAATTCCTACATTATCAAATAGCCCCGATACAACTATTATCATTGGTGAATTTGTCAACCTTTGGTCGCAAAGTGATCAGAATGTAAGTTATTCGTGGTCACCATCTTACGGACTCTCCTGTACCAATTGCCCCAATCCTATTGCTCAACCATTAACATCAACCACCTATACTGTTGTTATTACAGATTCTTTAGGTTGCTTCAACATTACTGGTACAGTACATATTGAAGTTAAAGAAGAATATACTATTGATGTACCTCAAGCTTTTACGCCCAATGGCGATGGAATAAATGATATCATCTACGTAAAAGGCTGGGGGTTAAAACAATTGCTTGAGTTTAAAATTTACAATCGCTGGGGGCAATGTGTTTTCGAAACAGACGATTTACATCAAGGTTGGGATGGCTTATTTAAAGGTAAAAAACAAGAATCGGACACCTATGCATACACTGTAAAGGCTTTAACCTACGGTGGTCGTATTTTAACTAAAAATGGATTATTCAATTTAATTCGCTAAATTTTATTTTTCATTTCGTTAAGTTTCGTTAAATGGTTTTTAAATGATTAGCATTCAAAAAAAATATAGTATTTTCGTGCTTCAGTAAAAAACTATACAACATGAATTATAAAACATTAAACAACATTGGTGGATGGGCTGTTTTTCTTGTGGCAGCTTTTACTTATCTGTCGACCATTGAGCCTACAGGCAGTTTTTGGGATTGTGGCGAATTTATAGCTACTTCCTATAAATACGAAGTCGGACATCCTCCGGGTGCTCCATTTTTTATGATACTTGCTCGCTTTTTCTCGCTTTTTGCTCCCGATGTTACAAAAGTTGCTGTGATGGTAAATTCTTTATCAGCCATTATGTCTGCTTTAACGATACTCTTTCTTTTTTGGACTATCACTTATTTTGCCAAACGAATGCTTGTAAAAGAAGGCGAAGATATTAGCAATGGTCAACTTGTAGCTATTTTAGGAAGCGGTTTAATTGGATCATTGGCTTACACATTTTCCGATACTTTTTGGTTTTCGGCTGTTGAAGGCGAAGTTTATGCCTCTTCATCAATGCTCACCGCTCTTGTATTCTGGCTTATCACAAAATGGGATCAACAACACGATAGCCCTTACGCCACGCGTTATATCGTTTTGATTGCATTATTAATGGGAATCTCAATCGGTATTCACTTACTTAACTTGCTTGCCATTCCTGCTATTGTTTTTGTAATATACTTTCGAAAAGCTGAAAAAATCAACGAAAAAGGAATTTTACTTGCATCGCTAGTATCAGTTATTTTGCTTGCTGCTGTCATGTATGGCATCATTCAGGGGGTTTTCAAAATAGCCGGGTTCTTCGAACTTATGTTTGTCAATAATTTTGGCTTGCCTTTTCATTCTGGCTTAATTTTTCATGTGATTTTATTAGTTTTTTTATTTAGTTACACCATATATATCACTTCTAAAGAAAATGTAAGCTACAAATTGCAGATATCGATGGTTACTTTAGCAACTTTTTTTGCTGGAGTTCCCCTAATGATCTCTTCACCTATTTTTGTTGCAATTTACATTCCTTTAGTATGGATTATATTTTACTTATTGCCTTCTATTCGACCATATTTAAATACAATTGTTATAAGCATAGCCATGATTTTAATTGGTTATTCCTCTTTTGCTTTATTATTAATTCGTTCAAATGCTAATCCCCCTCTTAATGAAAATATGCCTAATCATGTATTTTCACTAATTTCATACTTAAACCGTGAGCAGTACGGCGACCGTCCTTTATTTTATGGACAAACCTTCAATGCTCCACTCGATCGTGAAAATCCGTACATTAACAAAGAACCTATTTACATTCAACACGACGGAAAATATGAAGAAGCTGGAAAAAAACAAAAGCAAAATTTTGCCAGTGAATTTTGTATGCTATTCCCACGTATGTATAGTTCCGAAGCTCATCATATCAGAGCTTATAAATCGTGGAGCGACTTTAAAGGAATTCCCATTAATTGGGTAAACTACGACGGAAGCGTTGAAAAAATTTATAAACCAACATTTTTCGAAAATTTAAAGTTTTTCTTTTCATATCAAGTAGGTTGGATGTATTTTCGATATTTTATGTGGAATTTTGCCGGTCGACAAAACGATATTCAAGGACATGGCAATGTTATTCATGGAAATTGGATTAGTGGCATACCTTTTATTGATAACTTACGCTTAGGCGATCAAAACTTGCTCCCCGATTACTTAAAAAACAACAAAGCACGCAACGTTTATTTTATGTTGCCCCTGCTATTAGGGCTTATTGGAATGTACTTCCAATATTTAAAAGAAAGCAAAGGATTTGTTTTGGTGATGTTGTTATTTTTCTTCACAGGTTTAGCCATTGTTATCTATTTGAATCAAACCCCTTATCAACCCCGCGAACGTGATTATGCTTACGCAGGTTCTTTCTATGCCTTTGCTATTTGGATAGGATTAGGTTTAGCCTCCTTATGGCAATTGTTGAGTAAGAAAATTAATCCCGTAATTGCTGGGGTAGCACTTACCATTATTAGCTTTTTTGCCGTACCTTATATTATGGCTAAAGAAAATTGGGACGACCACGACAGATCGAATCGTTATACTCCCCGCGATTTTGCGAAAAATTATTTAGAAAGTTGCGATAAAAATGCCATTTTGTTTACTAACGGCGACAATGATACATTCCCCTTGTGGTACGCACAAGAAGTAGAAGGTATTCGTACCGATGTGCGTGTTGTAAACTTATCGCTGTTAAATACCGATTGGTATATCGAGCAAATTAAATATAAAGCTTATGAATCAGACCCTGTGCCCATCTCGTTCTCTTATTTGCAAATAGCAGGTGAACGAAGAGTTTATTCCCCCATCATAGAACAAATTAAAGAGCCCGTTGATATTGGCAAAGTAATAGAATTTGTAAAAAGCGACTTGCCCGATGCCAAAGTTCCTATCAGCAGAACAGAAAGCATTAATTACATTCCAACACGAAACTTTTTATATCCAGTAGATAGTGATGAAGTTATCCGTAATGGAACCATAAAGCCTTCACAAGCAAAATTAATGGAAAAAGCCATTGTATGGAAAGTTAACAAAAATTACATTTTCAAATCAGAATTAGCTATTCTCGACATCCTTAATCAAACTAAATGGAAACGACCCATCTATTTTGCCATCACAGTTGGCGATGCGTATCTGAATTTAGAAGATTATTTCCGATTAGATGGTTTAGCTTATCGATTAACACCCATTAAAGCATCAAAGATGCCAAGCGATATGCAAACTGGATGGATTGATACCGACATATTATACGACCGTTTGATGAACAAATTTGTTTGGGGAAATATTGACAAAGAAGGAGTATATCTTGACGAAAACAACCTGCGAATGACAATGAACTTCCGCAATTTATTTGCTCGTTTAGCCAATGCTCTCCTTCAAGAAGGGAAACGAGACAGTGCTATTAAAGTACTCGACCGTTGTATGCAAATTATGCCACAAAAAACCGTTCCATATAATGTATTTATTTTAGGTGTAATTGAAGCCTATTTTAAAGCTGGAGAAATACAAAAAGGGTATGAAATTTTTAAAGATTTTAGAACCATGACCGAACAAGAAATTAACTTTTTCTTGTCGCTCGAATCAAAAAAAGCACAAACCATATCTTATGAAGCCCGACGTGCCATAACTGTTTACAATGAACTCAATCGTCTTGCCAAAACATACCTTACAAATAATGCTATAAGCAATTTTAAAGAAACTAACAAAACACAATCACCTGCATACGGAACTATTGCCAATGAGATTGATAGTCAAATGAAAATTTATTATGAAAAATATATGACATTATTCCCACAAAGTGCTGAAAATGAGTCTGGAATGGAAGAATAACATCATTTATTTGACATTTGATGATGGACCAACACCCGAGGTAACTCCTTGGGTGTTGTCGCTTTTGAATAAATATCAAAGCAAAGCCACATTTTTTTGCCTTGGTAAAAATGCTGAATTATATCCCGACATTATTTATCAAATAAAAAAAAATGGACATAGCATAGGCATTCACGGATACGAACATTTAAACGGTTGGAAAACTTGTAAAAAAAGATACTTAGAAAATATTCATAAAGCCTCACAAGTATTACCATCCGAAATATTTCGGCCACCCTATGGTAAAATAACCCCATGGCAATGGTTGTCATTAAAAAAACAATATAGAATTATCTGGTGGACTTATTTATCTAAAGACTATTCATCTAAAAAAAACAAATGGTATCTTTTTAAAAAATTGCTTAACCATTCGCATCATCAATCAATTATTGTATTTCACGATACACCTAAAGCTTTCCCATTTCTAAATAATTATTTTGAACAGTATTTGCAATGGCTAAACGAAAATGATTTTACATGCCTTCCGATAAAATAAATAGCTTATATGCTCGGAGATGTTGCATTATTCTCTTTACTTGCCGATTGAGACAAATATAACCCCGCAATAACAGTCATTATACCAAACAATTTCATTAGTGAAAATTCTTCGTTAAACAAAATATACGAAGCTATTGCTGTTATAATAGGAATCAAGTTCACAAATACACTGGTTTTGCTTACACCAATTTTTTTTACAGAATAGGTATAAAACAAATACGATAACGATGAAGGAAAGATGCCGAGTAAAAACAATACCATCCACAAATTGTTATCTATAGATGCAAACGTAAATTCCTTAAATTCATATATTATAAAAAATGGTATAAACATAGGTATGCCAATAATATTTTGATATGTAATTATTGATAATGCAGAATAATCTTGTGCAATATATCTGATTAACAAAGTATAAACAATTGCCGAAACAACTGCAATCATAACAAGTCCAACGCCCGTCCACGATGCAGTAAATTCCATGTTTTTATTTAACATCGTTAAAATTACACCTATCACTGAAATTAAAATACCCAAGAAA
Organism: Bacteroidales bacterium; assembly: GCA_026417155.1. Lineage (GTDB taxonomy): Bacteria > Bacteroidota > Bacteroidia > Bacteroidales > GWA2-32-17 > Ch61. The sequence goes on from JAOADU010000083.1 coordinate 6,026, forward strand.
TTTTTCCAATAAATTTTCTCTTTAAAAAAAATGAATGCTCCCCACGGAACAAATAATGGTATCGTTGATATAATTATAGAACCAATAGTAGGACTAACTAATTTTAAACCATACGTCTCACCCATAAAATATAAAAAGGGTTCAAAAAATCCTAATATTAAAAACCATTTTCCATGACCTGGCTTTATTTTATCCAATAAGTTGAACGAATAACCTAAAATTAGCAAAAATACGACAGAAATAAACAAACGGATAAGAACCAACGATATAGGATGCAATACTAAAAGTGCATACTTTGTCCCAACAAACGACAACCCCCAAAAAAACATTGCAAACAGCAAACCTACGTAAACTTTAATCAATTCCGATTTATTTTTCATGCTGCGAAGGTAGTTAAATTTACAACACTATTGCAGATTATCAAATAAAATGATTACCTTCGTGGCAAATTAATCATCAATTTATCACTATGAAAAAAGTAAACATTATCATTATTGTGGCTATTATTGGACTAACGTTTAGTTCATGTAAAAACGAAAAAAAAGAATCTAATTTAGCAACAACTCGCGATTCGTTAAGCTATGCTTTTGGTGTAAATATTGCCTCATCGCTAAAACAAGACCAACTCGACACCCTGGTAAATACCGATTTGCTCATCAATGGCTTCAACGATGTTATTTCCAATTCTAATCCTAAAATGACTAGTGAACAAGCACTTAAAACTCTGCAAAATTATTTTGTTGCACTACAAAAAAAAGAAATGGAAAAATCTAAATCCGAATCAGAAAAATTCTTAGCCGAAAATGCAAAAAAACAAGGAGTAAAAGTATTGCCTAGCGGGCTACAATATAAAATAATTAATGAAGGTAAAGGCGCAAAACCTAAAGCCAATGAAAAAGTTAAAGTTAATTATACGGGCAAACTCATCGATGGAACAGTGTTCGATTCATCAAAGGAACCTGCTGTTTTCTCGCTCGAAAACGAGGTAATTCCTGGTTGGCAAGAAGGATTGCAATTAATGAGCGTAGGATCGAAATATGAATTTTATATTCCTTACCAACTTGCTTATGGAGAAAGAGGATATCCAGGAGTTATTCCACCTTATGCCGCTCTTATTTTCGAAATTGAATTATTAGGAATAGAAAAATAATTTTTTTCCCGACAATATTTTTTGTCGGGATTTTTTTTGTACTTTTGTCTATAAATTCCATAGACTTTTAGGACTTTAATATTAAAATACAAACCTATGAGTGTTCGACAATTAGTTAAGTTTTACAGCATTGTTTTGCTAACCGTTCTTTTGCTTGCCATATTTACAATGTTATCTTTAATAACCTTTGTTACAAATGTTGATGTGAACTTTTTATACAATAAAATATCCGAACTTTTAGCCGATAATAATTTTCTTTTATATATTTTGGTAGGATTTATTGCTCAAATGATCGACGGTTCGTTGGGAATGGCATACGGAGTTAGTTCTTCAACTTTTTTATTAAGCATAGGAGTATCGCCTGCTGTTGCAAGCGCAAGCGTACATACTGCCGAAATTTTTACTACTGGCATTTCGGGTTGGTCGCACCTTAAATTTAAAAATGTCAATAAAAAATTACTTTATTTAATAGCCTTACCAGGTGCCATTGGAGCAATTATCGGAGCACTTTTACTAAGCTATTTTGATGGCAACATTTTAAAGCCATTCATCGCTATTTATCTATTATTCATGGGAATTCGAATTATTTTTAAAGCATTCAATAAAAAAGTTAAGAAAAATTCATTTAAACAATATTCGTTATTAGGATTTTTCGGAGGTTTTCTCGATGCCTCGGGTGGTGGCGGATGGGGACCTGTTGTAACAACCACACTTATTGGCACAGGCAGAAACCCTACCATTACTATCGGAACCGTTAATACTGCTGAATTTATAGTAACTTTAGCTTCTTCGTTAGTTTTTGTTGCTACTCTCTCATTTTCTTATTGGCATGTTATTCTTGGGCTAATTATTGGTGGTATTTTTGCAGCACCATTAGCAGCATACACTTGCCATAAAATAAATGTAAAATGGGCACTTATTTTAGTCGGAACCATTATTATTCTGCTCAGCTTACGAACAATCATTAAAATTTTTTAAATCGTTGCTGAATTTCTTTTTTTCGTATAAATTTGCTACGAATAGAAAAACAATTTATTATGGTTATTGAATTTACTTCTTCAAATTTTGAAAATTACTCAAATAATAACGATAAACTTGTTGTTATAGATTTTTGGGCAGAATGGTGTGGTCCTTGCCGACTTATTGCTCCAATTATTCACGAACTTGCCGATGAATATAAAGATAGTGTTATTTTTGGAAAAGTTGATGTTGATCAAGAAAACGATTTGGCTATAAAATTTGGAATTCGCAATATTCCTACAGTTATCTTTATGAAAAATGGTCAAATTCTTGATAAAATTGTTGGCGCTGTCCCAAAAGCAAAATTTGTTGAAAAAATCAACGCTTTAAAATAAACCGATCTATGTCTGTTTTGATGGAATTTGCTATGTTCCCAACCGACAAAGGCGAAAGCGTATCGGCATACGTAAGTCAAGTTATACAAATGATACGCGAATGCGGGTATCCATATAAATTAACGGCAATGGGAACCATCGTCGAAACCGAAAATATGGATCAAGCGTTAGAGATAGTTAAAAAAGCGTATCAAACCCTTGAACCCCACAGTCAACGAGTATATTCAACTATTAAATTTGATATCAGAAAAGGCGCACAAAATCGCTTAGAAGGAAAAATTAAATCAATTGAAAACAAAATTGGCAACGTAAACCATTGAAATACAAATTATTATATCTCATCTTGCACTTGTTTTACCTTAATAATTTTTCATTTTCACAATGTTATTTTTTTAATACTGCATTTCGTAGTGGAGAAATCATTGAATATAATATTAAGTATAATCTTGGATTTATCTGGCTCGATGCTGGATATGTTACTTTCGCCGTCGATAGTATTCTTTGGAATAACGAATATGTGTACAAATTCACAAGTATTGGTTCTTCTTACGAAAAATACGACTGGATTTATAAAGTTCGTGAGTCTTATCAAGCTTTAGCATACCCATCACCGCTAAAATCCATATCTTACAAGCGTAATTCCATTGAGGGCGATTATTTTGCCATCGAAGAGTATTTTTTTGACTATACACAGAAAAAAACATATAGCACCACATTTAATTCAAAAAAAAATAAAACAACCGATACTCTCAATTTTCCTGAATGTGGTTATGATTTGCTTACTGCTATTTATGCATTTAGAAATATTAATTTCGAAAATGTGAAACCCAACGAAAAAATATACATTAACGTTATTATTGACAATAAATGGGAAAAGCAATATTTACGCATGATTGGTAAAGAAACTATAATGGTCAACAATAAACCCATTGCGACATATCATTTAAAAGCCAACATGATAGAAGGAACTATTTTTAAAGGTGGAGAAAATACCGATATTTGGATATCACAGACCAAAGCTCACATCCCTGTTTATATTGAAGCTGAAATACTTGTAGGAACTGTTAAGCTTTTTCTAACAAAGTACATCAACAAACAAAATTAACTTCTATTCATAAATAAAATCAAAAAATATTATTTCACCTGGCAATAATACCGAATGTAATGATTGATAATTCTGTTGACTAATTAAATACAACTCATTATTATTGCATGCATATATTATCCCTTTTGTATCATCGTATTTAAACTTTTTAAATATTCCAGTAATAACCTTTTGCAAGCCAAAATACGGCATTTCTAATTCATATATTCCATCACTTAAAAGTAAAAAAATATGGTTTTGAATATTTAATGCTCCCTTATATGTTACCCCCAATATTTCATTTTTCTGGTTTAAGTAATTAATTTCGGTTATGTAGTTATGCAAAACCACACTCGAAGTTTTTTGTTCTATTACCAACCACGATTTCTTATCTAACCCCAGAATGTCTTCTAAACTACCATTAAAACTATAGCTTTTTAACATTGACGGAACTTCAATCCATGAGGTAATTTGTGGATAATTATTGCTTAACAACGCCCAAGTATTTTCCAATTTTTCTATCCTATAAGGACTAAATGTTGTTCTTATGGTTTGCCTAATATTCGCATCTTTGTCTATTCCATATATGTATCCATTTGCATTTGTAATATAAACATACGGATACGCCCATTCACAATCGAACCTAAATGGGCTACCAACTTTATTCAAATTTGTAATTTCGTTTTGTATTACCCAGTCGGGATAAAAATAAAATCTAACCTTACCACTCGAATGTATGCTAATAAATCTTGCATTGACATAATCATATAAAGCATCTTGAACATCGTACAATGTCAACACTTTTTCAAAAACAAAGTTTGTATCGGATACATAAACATCGCATGCCATTTGATTGGCAACACCCACTATTAATCCTTTCATTCTTTTGGGAATCGCCTGAATTAAAATTTTTTGCTGTGCCCAAGTGTTTTCGTTACCATTATTAACCGATATAATGACAAAATACTCCCCTGCAGGCAACCATCTTTCGGTTAGAATAATGGATACATTTATTGTTATCAACTCATTAGTATATGAACTAGTCCATACACCCGAAACAACCTGACGATCTTGATTGCACACATATACCGATACATAAATCTTTTGATCATCGCTATTATAAATATTAGCTTTTACATCAATGGTATCGAGAGCAGAAAAAATAGTAAATTCCTGAGGGCTAATAATTTCAATTGTTGATGAAAAAGAAGTTTTTTCTTTTCGGCACGAAAACAAAATTAATACCATTAACATATACACGACACTTCGCATAAAATAAAAAGTCATACAAACCAAAATTTTTGTTAACAATTTATTAACACAATATCAAATTTACACAGTTTATAACATTTTTCAAAAATTATTGGCGAATTCAATCACAACACATACTTTTGAAAAAAAGAATAAAACATGGCTAAAAAACTGAAAGTCAATAACACCGTAGAAAATATTTTAGACGAACAAACCGGGAAATTACCTCCTCAATCCATCGATCTTGAAGAAGCCATATTAGGAGCCATGATGATAGACAAAGACGCTTGCAATACAGTTATAGATATACTTACACCCGAATGTTTTTATAGCGAAGCTCATCGAAAAATATACCAAGCCATCGTTCGCCTGTATAGGAACATGCAACCCGTTGATATGCTCACGGTTAAGGACGAGCTTAGCAAACGTAAAGAATTAAACGAAATTGGCGGAGCTTCGCACTTAGCAAGGCTTACTACAAAAATTGCTTCATCGGCTCACGTAGAATTTCATGCTCGCATTGTTTTACAAAAATTCATTCAACGTGAGTTAATTCGAATTGCCAATGAAATTCAACGCAAAGCTTATAACGACGAAGAAGATGTTGACCAACTTCTCGATGAAAGCCAAAATGCATTATTCAACTTATCGTACGGCAGTGTACGACGCGAAGCTCAACCTATTGATACAGTTATTCATCAAGCCATTGAACAAATTAAAGAAGCAGGAAAACGCAGCGATAAGTTAAGCGGAGTCCCTTCCGGCTTTGTCCAGCTCGATAGGGTTACGTCGGGATGGCAAAAATCCGACCTCATTATTGTTGCAGCACGCCCAAGCATGGGTAAAACTGCTTTTGTCCTTTCTATGGCTCGCAATATGGCTGTCGATCATAATCAACCCGTTGCTATCTTTAGCCTCGAAATGTCTTCCGTACAACTTGTCAATAGGCTTATTTCGGCTGAAACTGAAATAGATGCCAATAAAATCCGTACAGGCGAACTTAGCAATGAAGAATGGTTAAGATTAGAAGATAAAATAAAACACCTTGAATCTGCCAAAATTTTTATAGACGACACACCAGCTATCTCCATATCTGCCCTACGAGCAAAAGCACGACGGTTAGTGGCTCAACATGGAGTAAAAATCATCATCATCGACTACCTACAACTCATGACAGGTAATTTCAACGATAAATCGGCTGGGACACGCGAACAAGAAGTTTCGCAAATATCTCGTTCATTAAAAGCTTTAGCTAAAGATTTAGATGTCCCTATTATTGCTCTTTCACAGCTTAATCGTTCCGTAGAAACTCGCAGTGGAACAAAACGACCACAGTTAAGCGACCTTCGCGAATCGGGAGCGATAGAACAAGATGCCGATTTAGTTATCTTTATCCACCGACCCGAAAAATATGGACTCGATGTAGAACAAAAAGGACTTGCACAAATTATCATTGCAAAGCACCGTAATGGAGCAGTTACTGATGTCAATCTTAAATTCGTCGAAAAATTTGCAAAGTTTACAGAATTTGATGACATTAGCGACGATATATCCGATACCATGACCCTACCATCAAAAATGAACAATATAAACAATCATTTTGAAGCTAATACTTCTTTCGATAACGACACATCAAGTCCGTTTTAATGAACTTTAACAGTATCTGATCGTTTTTTCGAAAGCATAGTTTTATTATCTTTGTTAAAATAAACCAACGATGCATATAAAACAAATAATATTTTCGTTCCTTATTTTGTTATTTGCTCTACAAATAAAAGCAAATCATATTCTAATTCCGATGGACGAAACTCAATCCGATCATTTAAAAGCATACGGCATAACATATTGGGTACTGCAAAATGGCATAGAAGTACAATGGTTGCTCAACTATAGAGGTGGAAGTTTTATGATGCCGTACAATATCAAAATTCAAAACGAATGCAATATACGCGGCGTAACATGCGAAATTATCTCACCTGCCAAAGCAACTGCAATAATTAACGAAATTTCTCAACCCGAAATTAATATGGACGTTGTAAAACTCGAAAAAGCTCCTAAAATAGCCGTATATGCTCCACCTAATAAACTACCCTGGGACGATGCCGTTATGCTTGCCCTTAATTATGCCGAAATTCCTTATGAGTTAATATACGACGAGCAAGTTCTTAAAGGCGAACTATCCAAATACGATTGGTTGCATTTGCACCACGAAGATTTTACCGGTCAATTTGGTAAATTCTGGAGTGCATACCAAAATACACAATGGTACCGCGAAGACGTAGAAAGACAAACTGAAACAGCTCAAAAATTTGGATTTCAAAAAGTTTCTCAGCTAAAACTCGCCGTAGCAAAATTAATTAAGCAATATGTATTCAATGGTGGATTTCTTTTTGCTATGTGCTCTGCTACCGATACTTACGATATTGCATTAGCCGCTGAAGATGTGGATATTTGCGAAACTCCTTTCGACGGCGATCCGGCAGACCCAAAAGCACAACAAAAACTTAATTATGAAAATTGTTTAGCATTTAGAAATTTTAAGGTAATAACCAATCCCTACGAATACGAACATTCCGATATAGACGTTTCGCATACAAGAAAAATAAAACAAGAAGACGATTTTTTTACTCTTTTCGAATTTTCGGCTAAGTGGGATCCTGTTCCTACTATGCTTTGTCAGAATCATGAAAACGTAATTAAAGGTTTTATGGGTCAGGCTACTGCATTTAAGAAAGATCTTATCAAACCCAATGTGCTTATTATGGGCGAAAACAAAGCTCTTAACGAAGTTCGCTACCTATATGGCATTCACGGCAAAGGATTTTTTGTTTTTTATGGCGGACACGACCCCGAAGATTATCAACACTTTGTATACGACCCTCCTACAAAACTCGAAATTTACAAAAATTCGGCTGGATACAGGCTCATATTAAACAATGTGTTATTTCCCGCTGCCAAGAAAAAGAAACTTAAAACTTAAACTTTATAAATTAATACTTTAATAAATAACATCATTATTTTAAGTCAATAACCATTTATTTTTTTATATTTTTTTCGAAAACCTGACAAAAGTTATTGTTTTCGTTTTTTTTTGAATTTTGAATTTGAATATTTAACACAACCGGTTGCATACGAATGTTCACAGAAAAAAAAATTGTTTAACTAAAAAATGAAGTCTATGAAAAAAGTATTTTTGTTAATTTTGGCTGCTGGAATTGTATTTACAGCATGCAACAAAGAAGAAAAACTTAACGGAAAACAACTTAAAGAAATGACACAACTCAAAAAAGCACCAAAAAAACCCACACCCCCACGTGATGGTAGAACATTATATTTAAATCTTGACAAATGTGATTCTCCTCCCGAAGCCTGTGCACCTTACGACATTGTCGTTACACCCGATGGAACTACCATTAAATCGTACATGAATTTTTTAACCTCTATTGCCAATGGTCGCGAACACGAGTTCTTTGCCAACACTACTGAAGTAAAAATCCTCTTCCCGTTCTTACTCGAAGATGAATGGAAAGAATTTTACCAACTCTGCCTCGACGAAACTATGAAATTTATTGAATGGAAAAACACAGAAACCAACAAGAATTTCTACTTCCTCGT